>JAWVZY010000026.1:0-10848 GCA_033721955.1 Candidatus Spechtbacterales bacterium | reverse complement strand
GATTTTCGCTGGAAAAATCGGACCGCGGTACTTTAAAGAAACGGTTTGGCGAAGCTATTGATTGACTTTAATAAATTCTTTAATTGCTTCATCTAGCTTTTTCTCCAGCCCCTCATCCCAATCCTTTTCAATTTCTGAAAGCAACTCGCCCTGAGCTGATTCCATATATTCGGTAAGGTCCTGCTCTCTTTTTTTAATCCCGAAAAATTCTATGTCATCAAAATATCCGTTGTTTACAGCGTAAATAATCGCTACCTGCACACCCACACGAACCGGTGAATATGGAGGTTGTTTAAGAAGTTCCCGTATACGCCTTCCTCTATCCAGCGTCTTTTGTGTCTCTTCATCTAAGTCGCTTGCAAACTGGGCAAATGCCTCAAGCTCCTGGAATTGTGCTAAGTTTAGCTTTAGCTTTCCTGCAGCCTTCTTCATTGATTTAATTTGAGCCGCACCTCCAACACGCGATACAGATTGCCCTACGTTAATGGCAGGGCGAATACCTTTGTGAAAAAGGCCACTCTCTAAGAATATCTGGCCGTCTGTAATAGAAATTACGTTTGTAGGAATATAAGCGGAAATATCGCCTGCCTGTGTCTCGATTATAGGAAGTGCTGTAATTGAGCCGCCTCCCGCCTTTTCGTTTCTTTTAGCTGCACGCTCAAGCAGGCGTGAATGAATATAAAATACATCTCCCGGATATGCCTCTCGTCCCGGAGGCCTTCTAAGCAAAAGGGAGATCTCACGATAAGCAGTTGCATGCTTTGAAAGGTCGTCATACACAATAAGTACATCCTTGCCCTGGTCCATAAAGTATTCTGCAGCTGCTACTCCCGAATAAGGTGCAAGATAAGAAAATGCGGGACCGTCTGAGGCACCTGCTGAAACTACTATTGTATAGTCCATAGCACCATTTTGCTCCAGTGTATTTACAAGCCGGGCTATTTTAGATTTCTTCTGTCCTACAGCTACATAGACGCAGATCATATCCTGATCCTTCTGGTTTAAAATAGTGTCTATTGCAATTGTTGTTTTACCTGTCTGGCGGTCTCCAATTATAAGCTCAC
This sequence comes from Candidatus Spechtbacterales bacterium, assembly GCA_033721955.1. Taxonomy (GTDB): domain Bacteria; phylum Patescibacteriota; class Minisyncoccia; order Spechtbacterales; family 2-12-FULL-38-22; genus JAWVZY01. The sequence continues at coordinate 9,784 of JAWVZY010000026.1, read as the reverse complement.
GTTGTCCTCTTCCGATGGGTATCATAGAGTCCACAGCTTTGAGGCCCGTTTGCACAGGAGTATCAACCGGCTCCCTATCCATCACTCCGGGAGCTATTTTTTCAACTAAATATTCGTCTGTTGTATTTATAGAGCCCTTGCCGTCTGTAGGCTGACCAAGAGGGTCAATTATGCGGCCCACCATCTCATCGCCTACAGGAATTGAAAGCACCTTTCCTGTACGCTTTACTGTATCGCCCTCTTTAATATGTTTAAAATCGCCAATGATAATTGTACCAACCGTATCTTCTTCTAAGTTAAGTGCCAGGCCATAAGTATCGCCCGGGAACTCAAGCATCTCGCTCATTTTACATTGACTAAGACCCGAAACCCGGGCAATTCCATCAGATACCTCAATAACTGTACCCACCTCTGATACCTCGGCTGTTGATTCGAAATCAGCTATTTTCTTCTTTAAATTTTGTATAAAAAAATCAGTAGACATAATTTATGCTGAAGATAATACTTGTTTTAATTTTTCAATATTGTTTTTAACATTTGCCTCATACATCTTATCTTTATAACGGGCTCGAAAACCTGCTATTAAATTTTTATCCTGGACTAACTCTGTATCTGTGTTTGAGGCACCTATAATTTCTTTTATCTTTTCTACTTGCTCATCAGATGTTGGCTGGGCTAAGGTAATATATGCTTTGTTTTTTTCTTTTTGCCTTTCAAGCTCTGCCTCAAGATGGAATAAAACGCCCGATGCCCTCCCCTCTAAATTATAGCGCTGTGCAAACTCCCAAAACTTATCAGCTGGCTCCTCAGCGCTTTTTTTATCATCCTCCAGTAAAGAAATTAATGCCTTTGCGATATCTTCGGTCTTGAGCATAGCTACTTGGTATAATTGTTAACAATTTTATTCTGAAGGTCGGGACCAGCCTTTCCCTCAAGCGCTTTACGCGCGCCTTCTGTTATAAGCTCAGCTGCCTCTGCCTTTAGAGCGGCCTCCATTTCTTTCTCCTCGCTCTCTATTCTTTTTCTGGCCTGCTCAAGTATATCGCTTCTCTCTTTAAACGCCTCGTCCTGAGCGTGCTTTAAAATAAGCTCGGCGTTATTGTGGGCTTTGGCTATTACCTCATGCCCTTCTTTTTTGGCGGCAAGAACTATTTCACGCTTTTGCTCCTCGGCACCCGCCAGTTTCTCCTCTGCCTGCTTTGCCTTAAGCAGACCTTCATCCGCTCTCTTTTTTCTCTCATCAATTACCGCCTCAATTTTCTCAAAGGCGAACCTTTTCAACACCCAAAATATTACAAGAAAGTTGACGAGGTTTGCTATCGCCAACTTCCAATCAAAACCAATTTTAGATAGTATCTCTTCCATAGGTAGGAGCTTTATCTTTTCGCTTATTTCTTTGTCAGCGCCTGCGAGTGCTCATCACCGTACGCGATTACCTGCCAGTACGGCTCTCTGCGCTCCTCGGCGCTTCCGCGAACTAAGCGAAAATCTGAAAAGCTTGCGTTTGTATTATGTTCGGAATCTTCTTTTCAAAACATTGGGGAGGTTGGTGGGGATTCCGCTTTGGGTTGGATTATATTGGCCGAACGGCCATGTTTTGAAAAGAAGGATTCCGAACTGAAAATTAATTAATTAAAGTATAAAGAATGCCACCATCGCGTAAATAGCGGTGGACTCTGCCATAGCAACACCGATAATCATCTTTGAAAAGATAGAACCGGTCTGCTCTGGATTTCGGCCAATTGCCTCTAATGCCTTACCGATAAGGTATCCTTCACCTATACCGGAGCCAAACATAGAAACAGTTGCAAGGCCTTTTGCCAATAATCGTGCTACTTCTACATCCATAATATTTGTTTTGCCCTCTTGGGCTTAATTAATTTTAATTTTTTATAATCTCCAAAGGTTTAAATAATAACCTATTCTTCACTGCTCTGCAAGGCAATCATATAATAAGCAGCTACCAATGAACCAAATACTATTGCCTGTACTATGCCAAACAACAAAGACATGCTAAGCCATACAGCAGGAAGTCCATATGCTACCGCTCCCAGAATAATTATTGCTAGTACTTGTCCTGCATAAATATTTCCAAATAAACGAAAGGAGAGCGATAAAACTTTTGCAAGCTCCCCTATAATATCAAGCAACCCTATAAAAAATTCGGTCAAGGCCATAGCTCCTGCACCAGCTCCTTCTTTAAAACCCTCCCATACTTTTTTTACCTGGAAGTACTGGCCTAAATATTCAAGTGTGCCTAATTTTCTAATAGCAGCCAACTGAATAAGCAGCATCATCGCAATGCCAAGGCCAAGCACCATGTTAAAATCCGTGGTGGGAGAGCGGAAAACCGGAATACCATTATATTGAAAACTACTTATGCCGGGAATTATCTCTATCAAATTAGCTACCCCTATAAAAATAAAAAGTGCCCCAACTAAGTGCACTATTTTTCTGGACTGCTCTTTATTGTCTACAATCTGATCTACCAGATCTACCATTCCCGTATAAATATATTCAATTGCTGCCTGTGTTTTGGTTGGTTTAATTGAAAATCGCTTTATGTAAAATGCAAGGCCTACAAAGAGAAACAGTATAAAGGTGGTAAGTAAAAAAGAATTAGTTACAGGAAAATTACCTATATGAAAAACGGCCTCTGGCTCTATTGATGGTATTTCTCTGTTTAATTGTAGCCAATTCATTAGTTATTTTTTAGTTCTTTAATTTTTTTATCTAAATCTTCAAGCTGGCGATTTATCTTTCTGTATTTTGCTATTGTAATTATCCACGATGCTACAAACGCTACAGCAAGGGATGCTAACTGCAGGGTTTTGCCACCGGTCTCAAATGTACTGTCCAGCCACGCTCCCAAAAAAAATGCGATTGCGGCAGGCATGCCAAAAATTACCAGAATTTCAAGCATTAAGATAAATGTCTTATTTACCACCTTATCTCTCCTGGCTTCCAGTTCTTTTAAATTTTTATCATTTTCTTCTGTCACAGAATAAAATTATAGCTAAAAAAAGTTCTAATGTCAAAAAAGTTAGTAAAAATCTCACGACCGTGAGATTTTTACTAACTTAAAAAGCGCCGGATGACGCTTTCATAATATTGAATGAACATACCATGGTATGTTCATAGGTATGTTCACAAATTTTTTATTCTATAAACCTAAAACTTTTATAAAAACTTTCAAATTCTGGCATATATACTGCTCCATTAGAAATGTGTATAACCTTATTATCTCTTTCTATATAAATATTTTCTGAAATCCAATCCTCGTATTGTCCGGTTGTTACAGTTACCTTTAAGGCAGAGGTGCCATTCACCACAACATCTTCCCTAACCTCTTTTCTGTCTGTAAATTGACTACCCTGCTGTGCTATTAATTCTTCAAGATTAGCTTTTTCTTCTACTGAAATACCCCATATATATCCCCCAATCCTTGACTTAGGTGTTCCAAAATATATATCACCCCTATCAGCAAATGTATCTGATACTTCCCAATCACCTTGAATATTTTCACTTAAACCCTCTAATTTATCCGGATACTTAATTTCAAATCCATATTCTTCGTTTCTGTAAGTTTGCCAGTTGCTTGTGTCTACGGTGTCTATAAACCTAAATGTTGAGAGGATTTGTTCAAAAACTGGAAAAAATTTCTCAAAATTCCCTGTTTCAAAATCTTCCAATACAGATAAATGCAGCATTATTCTATTTTGAGAATTATTGTCTTCAAAATAAGCCATGTAATAACTAAAGCAAGATCCGAATTCACATATTCTGGTTTTGCTTTTGCACTGCGCGCTTTCATATTTTTCAGCACCTGCTTCATTCAAATAACCAGTTTCGATGCTCTCTTCATTGCACTCCTCATCAAGCCATGAGCTTGCTGAATTCTGGCTAACATCAAACCACCTTACTTGTGCCAACGGCTCTGTGCTTATTTGCGGTTCACCAGGACCATCATGCGGTAAAGTCGTATCTCTTTCTTCTATGGTGCGCACCTTATCATTGCCTACCTCCCACCCTTCCGGATATTTAAACTCAAATCCATATTCTTCATTTCTGTAAGTTTGCCAGTTTGCGGTTGGATCTTTCTTTTCGCTCTTTACCACGGGTGGAACTTGTGTGGCCTCTTTAAAATCTTCTTCTGCTACATTAACCGCATAAAAAATACCACCAAGCACAAGCGCGGTTATTACAAGCATTAGAGGAACTGCAATTTTTTCTTCAATTACCTTAAACATTATCTCTATAATACCATAATTTTATTGAAAAAATCGCCTAATTTGCTATAGTATAAAGGTTATGTCAAAAGAATTAGGTAAAAGGTTTAACTATAGCGAACGCGAGCCCGAAATTTATAAACTCTGGGAAGAGAGCGGATTTTTCAATCCCGATAATTTGCCCAAAGGGCATAAAGATCCTTTTTGCATACTTATCCCTCCCCCAAATGCAAATGATCCCCTACATATAGGACATGCACTTTTTGTTAGTTTGCAAGATATGATGACCCGCTATGCAAGGATGCGGGGTAAGAAGGCCTTGTGGCTTCCGGGTATGGACCATGCAGGATTTGAAACACAAGTAGTTTATGAAAAAAAATTGAAAAAACAGGGCAAAACTCGCTTGGACATGGAAAGAGATGAGTTTTACAAACAGGTTTGGGATTATACGCAAAAAAACAGAGACACCGTGCGTGGCCAGCTAAAAAAACTTGGAGCTTCAGCCGACTGGAGCCGAGAGGTTTTCACGCTGGATGATAAAATTATAAACACCGTATATAGAACATTTAAGAAGATGTATGATGATGAGCTTATATACCGGGGAGAACGGCTTGTAAACTACTGCACGACACACCAAACTGCCTTTAGCGATCTTGAAATAGTACGCGAAGAAAGAAAAGACCCCCTATACTATATAAAATATGGTCCCCTAACCCTTGCCACAGTAAGGCCTGAGACAAAATTCGGAGATACAGCAATTGCAGTAAATCCAGATGATAAAAGATACAAAGAATATATTGGTAAAGAAATTGAAATTGAAACAGTCCTGGGTAAAAAGAAAATGAAGGTTATTGCAGATGAATATGTAGACCCTGAATTTGGTACAGGTGTAGTTAAAATTACACCTGCCCACGATGAAAATGACTTTGAGGTATGGTTGCGCCATAAAGATGAAATACCTGGCCCCGTAGAAACCATAGATAAAAACGGGCGCATGACCTCGGTGGCAGGCCCTTATGAAGGTATGAAAATAATGGAGGCTCGCGAAAAAATAGTTGAAGACATGAAAAATAAGGGGCTTATTGAAAAAATAGAAGAAGATTACAAGCACTCCGTTGCCCTATGCTACAAGTGTAAAAATATTATTGAGCCAATGCTTATGCGCCAGTGGTTCGTTAAAATGGAACCGCTTGCAAAACCTGCAATTGATGTTGTGAAAAAAGGTGAAATTAAAATAATACCCTCAAACCAAAAGAAGGTTTATATGCACTGGATGAAAAATATAAAGGATTGGAATATAAGCCGGCAAAACTGGTGGGGCATTGAGATTCCTGCATGGAAATGTACCGCCTGCTCGGAGGGCAAAGAAAATGAGACGTGGATTATAACAGAAGGCGAAGAACCCAAAAAATGCCCTGATTGCAATAAAAAAGATAACTTAGTGCGCGATCCCGATGTATTTGATACATGGTTTTCTTCAGGCCAGTGGCCTTTTGCCACGCTTGATTACCCTAATGGAGATGATTTTAAAACCTTCTACCCTACAGACATTATGGAAACAGGTTATGATATTTTATTTTTCTGGGTAGCGCGCATGATAATGCTTGGCCTTTACCGCACGGGCGAGATACCTTTTAATACAGTTTATTTGCATGGACTTGTGCGAGACAAGGACAGGCAAAAAATGAGCAAATCAAAGGGAAATGTAATTGACCCCCTTGGGGTAGTTGAAGAATATGGTACAGATGCTCTTCGCATGGCTTTACTTACAAATACAACCCCGGGGAGGGATCCTGTTCTAAATATGGAGCAAGTGCGGGGATATAGAAACTTTTCTACAAAACTTTGGAATGTAACAAGATTTCTTTTAATGAACGTTGATGCTTACTCTACCAGTGCAAAAGAGGGCAAAGAGGAGAAAAAAATGCAAAAAGAAATAAAGGCCACCGCAAAAAGCGTAACTAAGAATATGGAAAAATACCGCTACGCCCAGGCAGCCGAAGAAGTTTATCACTACGCATGGCACCGCTTTGCAGATGAGCTCTTGGAAGAATCTAAAGAAATAATATTTGGAGATGATGCTCAGGAAAAAAGCAAAAGAGTAACAGCCCTCATAAATGCTTGGGCCGATGTATTAAAACTTCTACACCCCTTTATGCCTTTTGTAACAGAGGAATTATATGGACACCTGCCCATTGAGGATAAAAAAATGCTTATAATAGAAAAATGGCCCGAAGCCTAAAATAAACACCTAATGATGGTGACAGATTTACCTCCCACCCTTTAACGAAAGAGTGGGAGGTTTTTGTGTTAAAATAATAATATATGGAAGGCCTTAGATGCACAGGTGAATGTTTATTATACGCGCCAATAGCAGTGGTGCCTAGTTTAATTTGGTTAATGTTCTTTGTTCTCCAAAAAAAGCACCACGAAAAAACAAAGGATATAGCAAAAATATTTATGTGGGGCGTAGCCATTGCATTTCCTGTCGTGATAATAGAGCAATGGGCCGGCACGTTTGTCCTCAATTATGGTTCGCATCTTTCTATTGCTCCCTTTATTATGGGTTTCCTTGTTATCGGCTTTGTAGAAGAATTCGCAAAATATATGGTAGTGCGCACAAAGGCAATGCCCTATGCATTTTTTGACGAAACCCAAGACGCTATTGTTTATATGATAACCGCGGCCCTGGGCTTTGCCGCTATTGAAAATATAGTATATGTACTAAACTTTACCGAAAATATACAGATGATCCTGGATATCACCCTGTTTCGAGGAGTTAGTGCCGTATTCCTGCACGTAGCTGCCTCGGGTGTGCTGGGATACTTTCTTGCTCTTTCACTTGAGCATCCATCTGAGCGGAGAAAATTTCTTTACACAGGAATAATAGGAGCCACATTGTTGCATGGAATCTTTAATGACCTTATAATAAAGTTAGAAGAGTTAGTAATGGAATCGGGATGCTCTTATCTGTTTAATATTGCCAGAGAACTGGGACAAAGATGCTCTGAAGAATTATTTGGCATATCTTTAATTGGCACATTGCTGGTAGTTTCTGGTATAATAATATTAATAGGTCTTTATAAGTTAGCGAACACTCGCTTTAATTCACAAGATTAATAATCCCCTGCCTCAGCGCAGGTAAAAATATGGAAGAAAAAGATTCTTTTTTTGAAAAACTTGGCCGTTCTCTTAATCTAGAGGATGAGCAGTACGAAGAAACTTCAATAAATAATTATTCAAAACAAAATACTATGGAGGAACAAAACGAACCAACAAATCTAGCTGTGGCACAAACAGCGGCAGCAAAAACTAAAAAAGCTAAGGCTAAAGAGGAGGAAGTTAAAGTAAATTCAGAAGAATATGAGGAAGAAGGTCGCCTTACTATTGATGTTTATGAAACTGATAACGAAATAGTTATTAAATCTACAATTGCAGGCGTAGAGCCCGAAGATCTTGATATTAATATCACAAGTGATTCTGTAACTATTCGCGGAAAAAGGCAAAAAGATGAGGAAATATCAACAGAAAATTACTTCTATCAAGAGTGCTACTGGGGCGCATTTTCGCGCTCAGTAATACTGCCTACTGAGATTGACGCCGATAAAGCAGACGCAACTATTAAAAACGGCGTACTTACAATAAAACTTCCTAAACTTTCAAAGACACAACAAAAGAAACTCAAAGTTAAGGTAGAGTAAAAAAATGCAGTACACCTTTACTATAAGCATAAGCCGCCGGGCGCGGAAGATTCTCGCCTTTATACTCGCAGTTGCTATTATGGCTGCGGTATTTTTTATTACTCTTTATTTTTTGAATAAAGGTAATGTGGCAATACAAGGATTAAGTATAGGGCCTGTATCTGCAAGCAGATTGCCTAAGGATGCATCAGAGCAAAGAGTAAATAATATCGCAGAAAATTACATAAACTCTGAAATAATATTAAAAACAACAGACGGCCTTGAGATAAAAACGACACCTGCTTCTATTGGTGTGTTATTAAATATTGAAAAAACTCTGGACAATGCCTACAGGCGAGGCAGAAGCGGATCACTCTATGCTCAAATGATCGAACAGGCAAAAGGCCTAACCTTTGGACTTAAAGAGCCCTTTGTGGCAGATATTGATGAAGATAAATTCAACAGCTTTGTACAATTTACTCTCTCAGAAATACACAAGCCGGCCCAAAATGCTACGTTTGAATACAACCCAGAAACTGAAGAATTTGAACTGATTGAAGCAAAGCGCGGAATAGTGGTGGATTTAAATAAATTCAAAACAGAAATTCAAAAGAAGGCGCAAGATCTTTCAGCCGGCACAATAATACTGACACAAAATACAGATACTCCCCTAGTTGAAAAAGGGGACACAGGAAAAGCACTTGAAACAGCGGAGGAAATACTTGCCGGTATGCCCTACATAATTGAGGCCCGGGAAGATAGTTGGGAAGTAGAAAAAGATGATGTTGCCTCATGGATAGAATTTCAACCCAAAGAAACGCCTACCGGCCACAGATTAGAGGCAATAATAAGCCAGGATGCTATAGAAAACTACCTTACAAGCTTCGCTCCCGGACTTAGAATAAATCCTGTAAATGCCGCTTTCTCAATGGAAAATGGTCTTGTGGAGGCATTTAGTTTATCTGAGCCCGGCTCAGAACTGGATGTAGAAAGTAGTGCTATGACTATAAAAGAAATGATAGAGAAGGAAGATCAATCCGCTAAATTGGCGTTCAATAAGTTAGAGCCCGAAATTACAAGTGAAAGTGTAAATAATCTCGGAATTAACTCTCTTGTCGGGCGTGGTGAAACAAATTTTGCCGGATCACCTTCCAGCCGCGTGCATAATATAGGTGTTGGTGCGAATAAATACCACGGCCTTTTAATTGAGCCGGGTGAAGAATTTTCATTTAATGAAAACCTGGGTCCTGTAAATGCCGGCACAGGATACAAACCTGAACTTGTAATAAAACAGGGTGAAACAGTACCAGAATATGGGGGTGGTCTTTGCCAGGTATCCACTACCCTATTCCAGGCGGCAGTTAAATCAGGTCTTGAGATTACAGAGCGCTATAATCACTCATACCCCGTTGTTTATTATGGAACTCCCGGTTTTGATGCAACAATATACCCCCCAAGCCCTGATGTTAAATTTGTAAATAATACTCCAGGACACCTCCTTATACAAACACAGATAGTAGGCACGCGGCTGAGATTTGATATATACGGCCAAGATGATGGACGAGAAGTTGTAGTAGACGGCCCACATACCTATGACCGACAAGCTAACGGCGCTGTAAAGGCATGGCTTACACAAACTGTTTACGATGAAAACGATAATGTAATGCTGGAGAAAACGTTTTACTCTAATTATAAATCGCCTTCTCTATATCCGGTAAATCGCAATCCTCTATATTAGCGGGCAGAGTGATTTTCCTGTGTTAAAAGGCCTAAAATAGTGTTTGACAAAACACTATTTTTTTGTTATAATATAGCCAACTAGCACGACGATGAAAGGAGTACTCGTGCCAAATATATTCCGACCCGAGGACTCCG
>JAWVZY010000025.1:0-10872 GCA_033721955.1 Candidatus Spechtbacterales bacterium | reverse complement strand
TGCAGCAGGGTTTAAAAGAGCCCACTTAGATAAGCTATGATTTTGAGAATTATTTAAAGGTAAGATATCTAAAAGCAAAACAGGTCCTTCGTTTGTATTTTCAACTGTATGTTCATAGTAGATTTGCAGGCCCTGTGAGCCGTCAGCAATTAAAGGAACCTCAGCGCTTTCAGGTACAGTTATTTTATAGGCATCATAATTATTTATAACCTCAATTCCAGCGGTTGTTTGTTTGGTTTCTATGCGCCTATCCCATTTGGACCTTAAAGTATTTGGAGTTTTTATAAGATATTGCTCTAGATCTGGAGCGGGTGTTGGCTCTGTTTCTGTTTGAAATACAGAGTATGATAGTATTCCAACTATAACACCAAAAACTATAACACCTATATAAACTATTAAACCTTTTGTTTTTTTAGACATTTTATTCTATGCGCCACTCTATATTAAGTGTTTGGGGGTTTATACCTACAGAGCTAATCCAGTTGCGAGTCGCTTGTTTTAATCTCTCAACATCATTATTATATTGTGTTGTCTGAGGCGTGCCTTTTGGGTGCAGTATTACAGGATATGCTACTTCAAAATTTTCTTCATCTGTTATGCGGTAATAAACTTCAAACTCTCTATTTGTGCTTCTGTAGGGTAAATAATTGATCAGCGGGTTTTTATTTTCCAAGGTTTGCAAATGTTCCTCTCCTTCTTGGTGCACCTCAGCTTCTTGTTGGAGTTCTTCGTCACTAATACTTCGATTGGTTGGTTGTTGAGTATCTATTATATTTTGTTCCTGTTCTTGTTGTTCCTGCTCCTGTTGTTGGGGGGATGGTATCTGCTGATTGTTGTCATCCTGTGTTAAAAGAAGAATAAATACTGTAGCCATTACGGTTATGGCAAATATAACTAAAGTTATAATTATTTTTTTACGCATAATGTTGTTTAATTATTGTATAAAGCCGTTAAAACGATAAATTTTTACCATATTACTGCCGGGTGCATTTTCGGGTCCGTGTGGAAGAGTTGATTCATCACATTGTATGGGATCTCCGGCACCACCCCTTCCTTTTATAGCTGCTTCATATTCTCCTGTGCCAGTAGAATCATCTAGCCAAATAGATACGTGGCCCGGAATAGTTCTAGAGAGCAAAATATCACCCGCTCTTAATTTACTTTGATCCAGTGGATCATTGTTTATATAAGTATATTTACTGGCTCCGGCATTATTAAAATAGTTTTGTATGTTGCTTGTGCCTCGTGCGGGGAAATCGGGATCAATGGTATTCCTTACTACCGTGCCTACAAAGGTTCCACAGTCAGCGCCAAAGCAATCAGGCACACCATGATCCTTGTTAGACAATGGCTCTGTATTTACATAAGTTTGGTGTTTGGGGTCAAGTTGAGATTCTGATGTTTGTCCGTCTTTTATTCCCGGAGCCGGTGTAGTGAACTGTCTGGCAAATGTGGCAAAAGCATCATATGTTGTACATCCGTCAGGAGGTGGACAATCTAAACTACCCCCTCCCCCACCCTCGCCTGCATTGAAGGCAAAAGTTGAATAACAGGGCTCGTTTTGAATGTCAGTACAAAACTCTTCTGAATCCGGCTCTCCCGAATCTATACCTGAACAATTGCCCGGGAAGTAGCCGACATTACAATTATTTGGCTCCTTGTTACTGCATGAAGATCCATCCCATTCACAAGAATAGGTGCCGGCTATATTGGGATCTCTTTGGTGTTTTGTGCTTATTGCAAAACCTTCATAAACTTCACCTCCGGGACTTACAATTTGAAACAGTAAAGATTGCTCAATATCTGTTATGTTGGGGTTTATTATATTTAGAAGAAACCAGGATAAAATAATTATTAAAACCCCCCAGCTTAAATTATAAAACCTTTCTTTAGCTTTTCTTCTGGCAGATGCGCTCGAGCCCGAATAAATAAAAACAAAACCTATATATATAAGTAACGTAAATGCCAAAATTGCCGCCAACCATATTACTGTGGCATAGGCATAAATTATAATAACAATAAGAGTGGCTTTTTCTGCCTCAACTACATCATCCAAGTCAAAATATATAACACCATTTGGACCGGGTATGGGTATTGCAGGATAATCAATATTTAGAGTTTGGGCGTGTGCAAAATTAGCCACACTACCAGCGAGGATAAAGAAAACTATAAATATAACCACCTTTTTATTTATTGAGGGCATATTGAGGGATCGGTTGCGCAACAGCCTTTTGTGCTACTTTCAAAATAATTTACACAAGTAGTAACATCCCCACCATTAGCCGAACAGTCGTTACACCAACCTAAATTATTCCATGCATTACCGCCGGGATTGTCGCAGAAAACGCCATCTCCGGCACTATTAACACTGAAAAAGTTATTTACAGTATTATTATCAAGACCCATATTATCACGACAGGATATAGTCATATTTGTGATTTGGGTGCTTGTAAAGGGTTCGCCACTTCCACCTCCTCCACTCGATGTAAATTGTCCGCACATTGCTTCAGCATTTGTTCTTTGTTCTTCTGTATCTACGTATAAAGCATTATTAATAAGTTCATCTGCGCACTGGCTTACACAAGTACTTTCATTTGTACCCCCGTTTATACATGTAGTCATGTATGATTCTGCTGCTAAAGCTATACAATCATCCGCGGTGTTTAGCGAATCACACTCATTTACGCATTGGTTCCAGCAATCAGCCATAGTAGACCCCTCACCAAGACAGGTATTCATTTCAGGCAAGCCAAAACTAGTACATGCTTGTGGTTTTTCCTTTGCCTTAATATCAAACCCCAGGGAAGTATCTTGGTAGTTAGTATAATTTGCATCCAGACCGTAGAGGTCTTGTAGCTCCAGGCGTAAAATATTTGGATTTATAATGTTTATAACTGCACTTGCGGTTAAAAGTATAGCAATACCCCAAAGTACATTTGTAAACCTTCTTTTTGCTCTGTTTTTTGCACTGGCATTTGCGCCCCCTAAAATATATGTAAAACCGGCAAAAACAAGGCCAAGAAAAGCGATAAGCCCGGCTATCCACAAACTTATAGAATATAAAAACACAACTATAGTACTTATGCTTATTTCCCCCCTTTCGGCCATTTCGTCCAGGTCAATATATCCATATGGTGTAGGAATAGGAGGATAGTTTAGATCCAGAGTAAGGGCTTTTTCATTTTCAACACACTCATGCTGGCGCACCTGACAATCATTTTGAATATCAAATTGCGCACAGCTATCGGGCACATCACCATCAGAGCATGTGTCAGATAAGTATTGGCAAGGCGGATCGTTGTTACTGTTCCATACACAAAAATATTCTCCGCCAGCGAAAGCAAACAAAGGCATTAAAAAAACAATTACCAAAAATAGTGCTAAAGTTGTGTGTGTTTTATTCATTGCAATTTTCAAACAAAGGGTTAAAGTCAAGCGCTTCCCCCTGTTGTTCATAATAGGTTTTCACTCCTCTGCTTAGATAAAATAATATTTTCATTTCACATATATCGGTATCTGAAAAACCCTTTTCTTTAAACCATTGAAAAGCTAAGTTTTTAACAGTACCATAGTCTGGATTTAATATCTCTATAGAGAAAGTATCTGCTGCCTGAACATAATCAACACGATATCCAGATTCTTCATAAATTGTTCCCGAACCTCCCTCCAGCTTAGATATAAGGTTTTCCTTCAAATTTTTAGCATCTTGTGATTCATTACCCTTTTTGCCAAAGTTTTCAGCCGTATCTGTGGGAAAACTGATAACAGAGGGGGGGCTTTCTCCTATTTCTACACCTCCTTGTTCCGGTGGTTGTTCGGAGGGGTTTATAAGGAAGTAGGCGCTTAAAATTAATATAGCTAAAGATGCAATTGTAAAGAATGCTATTAAAAATATTTTTATTTTTTGTTTCATAATATTTGGTAAAGTTTAGCAGGTTGTATAGCCAGCTCTTTTTGCTGGTGCCCAGTATTCAAAACCAGAGCAGGTCAATCCGTTTTTAACAGTTCCTCTTATTAAGAAAAACCTTTCTATAGCGTGCGGAGTTGCACATTCCCAGTGATGCCATCTGTGGAATTCATTTTTGCATTGTTGTTTTTGGAATCTATTGTCTTCTAATTGATAAAGACCTACAGGCATACAGTTTGTGCCCGCCGGGTTTTCTGCATGGGGAACCCACGAACTTTCGGCAGGTATTATGACAGCGAAAAACCTATCTGCATACTCCTGGATAAGGCCAGGTTCCAGTCCACCCGCTGTCAACTCCTGTATTAATTGTTTGTAAACCTTATCCTGTATTTGAGCTTTTGTACTGCCTTCGGGGTTATATGACTCATCTGTTCCGCTGTTGACCGTTTCTTCGCATGAGCTTGGAGTTGGAATTGGGTTTCCTCCTGAGCCGGAACATTGATTTTGGCATTGTTGGTCGCATATGGCAGGATCCTGGTTTTCAGAGGTGCAGTTGGCCAAACAACTGTCGTAGCAACTACTTCCTGTAAAATTAGGCAAACCTTCGAACCTTAAGCTTGTTTCGTTGTAGATCGGTTCGGTTGCGTTAATAGCAAAAAGCTCGCTTGTCTCTAATTGTAGTATACTTTGGTTTAGGGTAACGAGCAAAGCGTTTGAAAGCAGTAAAATTGCCAAACCCCAAAGAACATTTTGAAACATTGCCTTTGCCCTAGTTCGCATTCCAGGCGAAGCGCCACTCATAATATATGTAAACCCTGTATATACCAGCATTATAAAGGCAAGAAGTCCTGCCACCCATAAACCAAGAGAGTATATAACAAGCACCATAAGCGCTATGCTAAATTCACATAGACCAACCTCCAGACAGTTTAGATCAACGGGACCTGCAGGTGTTGGAATAGTTGGATAGTTGAACTCCAGGTCTATGTTAAGCTGGGCTTCGCTCGGCAGAGGTATTGAAATAAGTGCAGCAAATAGCACTAAAAATAATACTTTGTGTATATACGAGTTTTTAGATGTGCTGTTTTTCATAATATCGTAAAGCTTTGCATGCGGTTGTTGCAAAGCTCGGTCAAGTTCAAATAGCTTTTTCCTTGTGCCCAGCAGGATATTTTATAAAACCTGTTTTTACCTTCAACAAAATAGTCAGTTATTTGGCTTTGTTCTATAACTTCTATAACTATATCTCCTTGTTCATTAAAACCTTCTCTTTCCATTTTACGTGTAAGCTTATAAGCAGTATATTTGCCCAACGCTACTTTTTGAAAGCGTTGGTTTTTGCGATAAAGAAGTGTTTCGGGTGATCGCGCTAACCAATCAACAATGCTGAACCCCTCTTCGTTTTGGTAAGTTAATATAGATACAAACATATCAGCATGCTCTGCGTGGATTTGATTCTGTGCTATGTGATCTTCTATATGCGCTCCTTCTTCATCTTTTTTTTGTGGGCCTGTGTAGTATATTTTAAGCCCTCCCTCTTTTGAGGCGACATCTTGAGCTTCCCACCTTGAGGCTGGTACAGTAATTCGGTACCCGTCGTAACTGTTTGTAATAGTTAGCATACCCGTATCTTCATTAAGGTTTAAATCAATAGGTCTTAACCATTTTTCTTTGGGAAGATTGGGAAGTTCAATCAAAACCTCTTCCCCGGGTCTCTGTGGCGGGGCTTCTGCCTCTTCCTCTTTTTGCCAAATAAGCAAAGCTATTGTTGTAAGTATAATAATTAGGCCGAGGGATACGGATATCAGTATTATTTTTTTGTTTTTTAAAATATCCATAATTAACAGGTAAAACCGGTTTCTGTGCAGCCGGCATCATTTAAGTAATCATAAGGATTAATTGTAGATCTACAGGAGCTTGAGCTTTGAATGCCGCAGCAATCTTTAGATCCGTCGGGTGTCCACATTTCATAGTGTACGTGTGGGCAGGTACCTCTGGCACTTCCTGTATCACCCAGATATGCTATGTGTTGCCCCGCGACCACATTTTGAGTTTTTGTGTTTGGATAGTTTGAACTTGAACACCCGCCTGCGCCCTCTATTTGTATGCCTGGAGCAAAGCCATCTAAGTGAAAGTAGGCATATTTTATGCCGCTATTTTCTCCGTGTAAATATAATCTTTTTCCTGCGCTTCCTCCTGAATCTCCCACACATTCAAGCACTCCTGACTCGCTGGCATATACTTTTGTTCCTATACTGCCATATATATCCGTTGCTTTGTGATAGGGATCTGTTCTGCCGTCGCGGGACACGCAAAAAGAATTACTGTAGGCATGGGGGTCTGCTACAGGACATGCAAGATCAGGACACTCGGGAAAACCAAAACATTTTTGATCGCATTCAACACCTCCACCTCCTTCTGCTCTACACTCTTCAAAACATTGTTCATAACAAAATATTTTTCCTCCATTTTCACCTCCGCCTCCATTTCCACCTCCGCTGTCTACTGGTACACAGGTTTGATTACCTCCCCTTTCCTCCTCTTCACAGTTAAAGGATTCAAGCGAGCCACAATCTACAGCGGGCTCATAGCCGGAAGCGCAGTTATTTACAAGGTCGCAGTCCTCTGTTGCTATGTTGTATTCACAGCGAAAAGTGCCTGCGTTGGCGGCGGTGCCGCTTGTTATTCTCTGGAGAGTAAAGCTTTTATCCTGATAATTAGTTTCGGTAGCTTCCAGGCCAAAAAATTCTGCCATTTCAACTTCTAATATATTTTCATTTATAGTATCTAGTATGGTTACGGCAAAAAGAAGTATAAGAAGACCCCAAAGCACATTATTTAACCACCTTTTAGCCCTTTTGCGTGCTCCCGGCGCCGCTCCGGTTATTATGTATGTAAAGCCCAAATAAACCAGTAATAAAAAGGCAAGTATACCGCCTATCCATATAGATAAAGCGTATATAAAAAAGACAATTCCTCCCAAAGATATCTCGCCCGAATTAACTACTACATCTAGATCAAAAGGACCTTGGGGGGTGGGTATGGTGGGATAGTCAAGCTCAAGTGCTTGGGCCTGCACTGGATATAATAGGGCTGGAATTAGTAATACAAATAAGCCGGCGGTTACTATTTTTGCTTTTCTCTTCATAATTATCACGATGCCTCGGCTTCTTGCGGCATAGGATTTTTTATCATTTCGTATATTACATATGCACTCCACCCTACTACAATGACACCAACAAAAGGAAGTATAACGTCTGAGATAAATTCTAAGGTGGCAAATAGCCCCATGCGCCGCAATACAATAAGCAAGCGCTTAGTTACAGCTACTCTGTGGGTAAAATAAAACCCTAACGACCCTATAGTAATCAAGCCCACTATATTTATAGCCAAACTAAATACAAGCCCTATTCCCATAAGCAAAATCATCATATGGGTTATGACATCTAAAAAATCTAAAAATAAAGCCCAAAGCAGTATAAAATAACCCCACGGATTATAGGCGGGTGGCCAGCCACGCGGCTCTTCTTTTGACTTGGCTTCAAAATATTTTGTTGCGGCCTCCTTTACCCTATCTTTTATAGGTATTTTTTTCATGTTTATAGATTCTCTTTAGCTTCTTTAATTTGCAAAAGCTGTTCGGGGTCCGAAGTTATTATCTGATCCTCTATATATGATGCTATAACTTTAATTGCTACATGTTTTGTTCCTGCAAAGAAAAGCCCTTCCCCTACATTATCTTCAAGCAGTAAATACTTTTCTTCATCGGTTAAATTAAATATACGTTGGAGTTGGTCTATGGTTGCAGGAGATTGTTTCATTAAAAGTTGGAGTGAGGAGTTTGTTATTATTGCCTTTCCATAATCACTTGTTGTAAAATCTTCAATGTCTTGCGTAATAGTTGTAACACCCAGGTAATATTTTCTTGCACGCTTTGCTATGCCAAATAAAAATGAAGCGCTTGAGTGGTGTTGCAACATCCACCAGGCCTCATCAATTGCAAGTATTCGTTTTTTAAGCTCTCGTCTTACTGCGTTCCACACATAATTAATTATTAGATACATGGCTACCGGGCGCAATTCATCTTCCATATCGCGTATGTTAAAGACCACAAGCTGGCCTTTGAGATCTACGCTTGTTTGTTTATTTAAAAATCCCGAATAAACCCCATCTGTATACTTCAAAAGCCGCTGGGCCAAGCTTTCGCCTCCCTCCATATTTTGCAGCACTGTTTGTAGGTCTTGCATGAGGGGCGGAGTTTTTTCCCAAAACTGAGGGCTCCCGGGTGTAATATCGCGCGATGCATATGTTTGATTTATTGCTTCATTTAAAACGCTTTCCTCTTCGGGGGTCATATCTCCGAGCATTATTTTAAGTAGGCCGATCAACGTAATAATATTGGAGCGGAAAACATCTTCGGGGTTTTCGTCTTCATCGGGGCGCCTTAAGTCAAAAGGGTTTATTTGGTCTCCTCCACTAAGTGCAACTCTAAAGAAGCTCCCTCCTGTGGCCTCTGCCAGGTATTGATATTCATTTTCGGGGTCTATAACTATTACATCAGCGCCCATCATCATTGAGCGCAATATTTCCAGTTTTACCGCATATGATTTTCCACCGCCTGATTTACCTAAAATAACAGTATTTGCATTTTCAAGGGAAAATCTGTCAAAAAGAATTAAGCTGGAGTTGTGGCGATTTATACCGTATAGTATTCCCTGGTCCATGGTAAGGTCAAAAGACACAAAGGGGAAAGTAGATGAGAGAGGCGAGGTATTCATGCTACTTGTGATATTGAGCCGGTTAAGTGCCAGAGGCAGTGCGGAATTAAATCCTTCTCTTTGCTGATATAGTGCGGGTTTTACATACACAAGGCGGCTTTCGAGTATTGAGCGAATTTCATTTTCAGCATCAGATAACTCTTTTTTGTCTTTAGCATAAATTACAACATAAAGGCCAAAACGAAACATTTTTTCCTCTGAGGTTTGCATTTTATCTCTTAGATCTTCAATATTTTCATATGCCGCTTCAAGCAAGGGGTCGCGAACAAGACCCTTTTCTTCTCTTTCCATCATTTCCGCCCCGATACTTGTTAGCTGGTCTTGTAGCTGTTTCATTACCTCGGCCGTATCAGCCGGCTCAATATGCAAAGATACATCTACTGTTTTATCCAAATTAATTATTGGGCTTAACCAGTTTTCGGCAAGATATCTAGGATAAGAAAAAGCAAATAGTGTGCGCACAAATGTTTCTCCTAGTTTTACCTCGGTCGCGTTAATTTCAAGCGCAGGCGGGGCGATAATATCTAAAAGCTTTTGGCGCTTGTCCACCTCTTTTGATTTTTCTAATTGCCCCTTAGCTTGCTGGAAGGGCTGTGGTCCTGAATTACTTTTTTTCGGTTGTGGTTGTTGGTCGCTTAGCGGATTTTTAGGCATATTATTAAAACATTGGTTTTATAGAGCCGCGCTTTCTCAAGTCGCCTCCGTTATAAATACTCCAAAATAAAGAAATTAGCTCGTCTGTTCTTAGCATGTTTGCCGAAATTCCCATTCTATGTAAGCCGCTTGCAGTAAAGTCCACTCTCTGCATGAGTTGTCCCTTAAAGTAAAGAAATTTTTCTGTCTCCATTGTGCCAAGTTGAGTCTGCTTTCCTATAAGTGATTTTGCCCGCTCTCCTGCCCCTCCTTCTGTGGTTGCCACCTCTATAACGCTAAAAGGCACTATTAGATAAAAGTCAGTTGATACAATATTTGCCTCTTGTACAAAGCGCTGTATAAACTTTGTATATTCAGAGGTCTGCATTTTTAAAAGTTCTGATTGTTGTTTTGTAATCATCTTTTCAATGTTAGCTATATATTCATCTACGTTCATAAGCCGGGAGTTAACCAGGATCTGTATTGGAAAATCAAGCGAATTTAAAAAGTTTTGATATTGGAATATTATTGCTTCTTGTTCATCGCGGCTTTTAAGGGCAAAGTTTACGCTGGAAACTTGAAGTATCGCACGAAGCCCCCCACCTTTTACAACTACAACATCATTTCTGATGTTGTCTATTGGTATAACAGATTGTGTTGAAGCTGATGTAGGCATGTTATTGATCTAATAGTTCTGCCACTTCTTTTATTTCTCTTGTTGTAGGCTCTTTTTCTGCTTCTTCCTGTATTTCTTTTGGCAGTTTTGGCGGAGGCGCCTCTCCCCCTATAAGTTGTTTTATGTTTTTCATGAAATTACTCTCAGGCTTTTTATTTGTGCCTGCTTTTTTCTCCTCTCTTCCCCAAAGATAAACCCTTGGTTGCAAGAAATATTGAGCTACTGAGAATATTATTTTAGTTAGCGGTTGTTCATTTATTTTTACAAATGCCAGGGTCATAGCAACAGCTGTAAGTACTATAACGGCAAGTGTAAATGCAAAGCCCTCAAGCAAAAAATAAAGGACAAATAAAACTCCCGCATCAATACCAAATATCACAACCTGCCGCACCGTGAGGGGGCCTATTAGGCGGGTTTCTCTGTCTACGAATTGTGGAACGGGGTATTGCAAAATAGAATATCAAATGGCAAAAGCAAAATGCCAAAGGATCTATAGTTAATTTCTAAAATCTATTATCTTTTTTATCTTCGGTTATTTCGTCCGCCTGGTTATTATTGAGTTTATCTTCTTTTATTTCAGGTGCGGGAAAAACCTCTCTTGCTACACTTTCATCAGGGGCATTTGCCGCGGGGATGCTTGGTGTAGGGGCGGTTTTTTGGGCGTTAATATCTTTATCACCTTTTTGTTCTAAGTGTAGTTGTTCCCAATTTTTTTCCGCCTTTTCTTGTATGGCAGATAAGTCCTGGGCTACAGGCGCGAAAATTTCAGCCCGAATATCATGTGCTACGTTTTTTGCTGTAGTTTCATTAAGTCCTGCCTCCTCCTGTAATGCTTGTATAAAGCGTTTTATGGGAATGAGGCCAACAAGAACATAACC
>JAWVZY010000024.1:0-10999 GCA_033721955.1 Candidatus Spechtbacterales bacterium | reverse complement strand
TCTTTGGCAATCTTTCTGTAATTTATAAAGATAACCTTATATTAGATGAGCGCGACAAGAAAAAAGTAGTGGAGCGCTTACAGGATATTGTTTCGGGCACATCATCCCGCGCTTCTATATCAGATATATCCCGCAAGCTTAAAAAAAGTTATTCCAACTTAACAAAAGGCCTTGATTCTCCTTCAAAAAATCCGGGCAAAATAAAGGAAACAGCCCAACAGCTAAAGGAATTTAGCGCCGAACTTAAAGAGAAAAGATCTCAACTTGAAACAAAGAAGCAAGCGCAGGAGGTGCTATATGGCTTTGAAGACAAGCTTAAAGAGCTAAAAAAAGAAAAAGAACTTGCTCAGCGTGAATATGAGGCAAATAAAGTTTATTTTGTTGCCCAACAGGAGATAGAAAAATTAAACAAAGAATTGGATGAAGTTCTTGGAGATCTGAATAATTATGAAGAGCTTGAAAAAGAAAAGGAGGAAATACAAAAGCAGCTTAAGGAGTTAAAACCTGTTACAGATAAAGATGTGGAAAAGATGGAGGATCTTTCATCTAAGGTGCGCGATAATAAAAATCGCCTGGAGGAATTAAGCGCGCGAATAGAAGAACTAAAAAGCCATCATTGGAAAAAATATTATCCGGCAGGCCGCCTTACTTTTATTGTCGCAGGCATTCTTATTGCGGTAGGATTTTTAGGACTTTTTAACAAATTATTTTTTGGCTCATGGTTTTTACTTGCTGCCTTTGCCGCATACATGTTTATTTCCGGTAAATATTCTGAAGCCGTAAAGCTAAAGGAGTTGGAAAAAGAAAATAAAAAACATGAAGACATATTAGATAATTTTGAAAAAGAGCTTGATGAAATGTTTCAGGAATTTCAGCTAGAAAGTTTAAAGCATGTGCGGGAGCATAATAAGAATATACATGAAAAACAAGTTCGTCTTGATGGAATAGAAAAACAACAAAAAACTCTTTTGCGCGGAAAGGGGCTGGATCAGCTTAAAGAAGAAAAGAAAAAATTAGAAAAGCAATTAGGCGTGGAGCAGGCCAAAATAACAGATGAGCAAAAGAGCGATCCTCCTACAGCTAAGGGCCAGCGTGCACTCGAAAAGAAGTTGGATGATCTAAGTAAAGAAATAGAAAAAGCTAATAAAAAACTTATTGAAGCAAAAACAAAACTTGAAAATATTAAGATTTCTCAGGAAGACGTTACAGAGTTGGAAGAAAAAATAGCAAGCTTAAATAAACAGGAAGAGCGCTATCGCCGTCGTGCTAAGGTATATGAGGTAATTTCTGAGGCGCTGGGAGAAGCCCAGGCGCGCTCTCTTAAGCGTTCACGCGAGGCACTGGAAACCTCTATGAGTAAATATATTGATAAAATAACATCGGGTAAATATACAGATATTAAATTGGATGAAAATTTTGAGCTTCAGGTAATGAGTAGTGAAAAAGGGGATTATGTAGAAGCGGACGTTTTATCTACAGGCATGATAGATCAGCTCTATATTGTTGCTCGCTTTGGATTTTTACAACTTTTGTATAACCCAGAGAGCGTGCATGCTAAAACAGAAGAAAAAAGGGAAGAGGCAAAGCATTCGCGCCGACCTGTTATGCTATTGGATGACCCCTTTGTTAATTTTGATGAAGAGCGCCGGGATAACATGTACCACATCATTGAGGAGCTAAGCCGTGAATTTCAGATTATTCTATTCACAGCTGTATCTGTATACGACAATTGGGGCTCAGCGCAGGAGATATAAGTAAAGGAATGTTCTAAACCGACTACTTCATCGCTTGAACATACCATGGTATGTTCATAATAAAAAATACCGCTTTATGGCGGTATTTATGTTTAAAGTGCTAGTTGTTGTAGAACTCGTAAGCCCATTTTCTCAAGTTATCCCGGCCATATAGAATTTCTTCAAGTTCATGCCTCAATTCTTTGAGCTGAGGACTTTTCGTAAAGGATTTAGAATCTCTGAGTCCCAGTATAGCTTTTACAAGACCCCTTCTGTAGGAGCTTGTTTTACTGTTAAGCATTTTTAATTTAAGTGCATGTTTTTCCATTTTTTTAATAAGTCGGTCAAAGTTTTCTTGTGATATTTCCATTTCATCTTTTAAGATCTCTAGCAGATTTTTTTGCCATTCATCGCATTCATTTCCGATTGAATTTTCCCTTACTAAATCTCTCAACTCTTTTACAGCGTTAAGAGGAAGCTCGCCGGTATTTATCATATTTTCAATGGTTGTTATATCATCCTCGCTTATACTGTTTTCGTGGTTTAGCGTAGTGGGGATTGTTAGAGTGCTGCCCGCTGAATTAGTATTAATAATACTTTTGCTTGTTATGCGCAGGGTCTTACCCGGCAATTTTAAGGTTAGAGTTGCCGCGTGTTCTCTGTTTGCAAAATCAAAGCCCAAGGCCTCAATTTTCCACGGAATTCCATATCCGGGTCCGTTTACAACACCTTCTCGTACCGCCTCCTGATTTACTTGCTGGGTTATCAGTAGGTGATCTAACATATTCACAGGGTAAAAAAAGTGGGTTATATTAGCCAGATTTCCGGGTATTTCAGCTATTATTGCTACGATCGCTTCTTCAGTTGTAATTTTTGGTTTATCTGTGCAACAACTATGATTGCAACACTTTTCATCACTATCTGTATCCCTTGGCTTATTTCCAAACTTTTCGGGAAAATTATACATAGCCCATCCATGATCATCCAAGGGAACGGGTGGTTTTTGGTGTGATGGCATCTTTGCCTCCTTCTCTCCGCGCGTTGCGCGGTTTTTCTTTTCCCGCGACTCCATCTTCTATTTCAAAGCAGTCGTCCGGGAACCGATATGCACCTTTTTAAAGTGCCACAATTAAAATAGCATATAAATTGTTTTAAGTACAGCTTGCACATTTTCTAAAATTAATGTATATTAATAAACATTGGAATAAAATATAAATTACTATGAGTAAGAAATTTGCGATAATTAAAACCGGCGGAAAGCAATATAAGGTTTCTGAAGGCGATAAGTTAAAGATAGAAAAACTTCCATCTAAAGAGGGGAAGGACATTACCTTTAAGCAGGTATTACTTTATGCTGACGGCAGGGGAGTGGATGTAGGAACACCTACTGTTTCGGGTGTGAGTGTTACAGGGCGTGTTAAAGAGCATGGTAAGCGGGATAAGGTTATTGTATATAAATATAAAAGGCGAAAAAGATATCGTAAGAAAAAAGGCCACCGCCAGCCATATACAGAGGTAGAAATTACAGAAATAAAAAAGGGGAGCGGAGGCACCAAGAAAAAAGCATCGCCAAAGAAATCTACAACCAAGAAAAAGACAACAGCCAAAAAGAAACCCGCAGCTAAGAAAAAAGCATCACCAAAGAAAAAAACAACAAAAAAAGCGAGTAAATAACTCGCTTTTTAGTTTGTTATAGGTTTAGGGGGTTTATTTTCTGCTTTCAAACGCGTTTTTTAGAGTTTCATCATCGGCGTATTCAAGTTCGCTTCCCGTAGAAAGCCCGCGTCCCAGGCGGGTTATTTTTACTTTACCTTCTTCTAAGTTTTCATCAAATAACTTTTTTATGTACATAGATGTAAAATTGCCCTCCTTGGTATTATTAAGCGCTAAAACCACCTCTTTTTTATCGTCATCATTTTTAAGCTGAGAGGTAAATTTCTTTAGGCGCTCTTTTGCTGTTTTGCTTTCACCAATAGGGGAAATGGTTTCGCCTAAAACAAGATATCTACCTTTATAAATACCCGCATCCTCCATGTTTATAGCATCGCTTTCTTTTTCAACTATACATAGTGCGCTTTTGTCCCGTTTTGTGTCTGTGCATATGGTGCAATTTGCATTTTTTGCGGTAGGCATATAGCACTCATTGCATACAGAAACATCTTTTTTTAAGTTCTCAAGCGCGTTAATTAACTTGTCTATTTCGGAGTGGTTTTGCTTCATTAAAAAAAATGAAAAACGGCTCGCTTGCCGCGGGCCTATTCCGGGAAATTTTTGGAAGAATTTTTGTAAATCGTGGAGTTGCTTGGGAAGCATTAAATTAAAAATTAAGCATTAGTAATTTTATGATGGTATATCATCTATATCTACCTCATCAGCAGTTGGTGCCGAAGGTATAGGAGTGGCATCATTGCCGTGGCGCTTATCTAAGTTTTTGAAAGATGCGGACCTCTTATCAAAATATAGGTCAATTTTTCCTATGGGGCCGTTTCGGTGTTTTGCTATATGGATTTCGGCTATATTTTCTTTTTCAGGGTCTTGTCCGCGCAAATCTCTGGATATAAAAAGTACAACATCAGCATCCTGTTCAATAGAACCTGAATCACGCAGATCTGAAAGTTTAGGTGTTTTATTGGGTCTTTGTTCAATTGCTCGTGATAGCTGGCTAAGAGCGAGCACAGGAACATCCAATTCGCGAGCTAGTGCCTTTAGGGAGCGTGATATCTCTGTGATCTGCTGTACCATGCTGTCAGAGGCGCTTCTGGGCTGTATAAGCTGCAGATAGTCAACAATAAGTAATCCCAGGCCTCTCTCTGCCTGCAACCGGCGTGCCATGGCTCTCATCTGTAAAACAGATGATGTAAGGCCATCATCAATATAAATGGAGGCCTCAGACAGATTGCCAAGCGCGTTTTGTATTTTTACAAAATCATTAAGTTCACCTTTTGTAGATAACCGCCCTGTCCTGAGCCGCCAAAGATCAACTCCCGCTTCGCTTGCTATCATACGATCTACTATTTGATCGCGACTCATTTCTAAACTGAATATTCCAACAGGAATTTTATGATCTACAGAAACTTTTCTTGCTATGTCCATAGCAAGAGCTGATTTACCAAGAGAAGGGCGGGCGGCAAGAATTATAAGGTCTGATTTTTGAAGACCTGCAAGATATTCATCAAGATCATTAAATCCTGTAGGTATTCCGCGCATCTCACCCTTGTTCTTGTGTAATTTATCTATTCTATCAAAGGCCTCTTCAAGATTTCCCTTTAGAGGAGAGAAGCTTTGGGAATTTATTCTTTGTGAAATATTAAAAACCTTTTTTTCTGCCTCATCCAATAAGATATCAATATCATCTTCTTCTTTGTATCCTAATTCTGCAATATGGTAGGAGGCCTCTATCATTTTTCTAAGAAGCGCTTTTTTGTGGACTATGTCGGCGTAGTGAGCTATGTGGCTGGCGCTGGGTACAGAATTTACAAGCTTGGTAAGGGCGCTTTGTCCGCCTACAGTTTTTAATTTGCCCTTTTCCTTCATTTTGCTCGATACGCTTAAAATATCCAGTGGCTTTCCTTTTTCTGCCAGTTCGGTCATTGTCTCAAAAACCATTTTGTGGTCGTTTAGATAAAAATCATTAGGGTTTAAGACATCGGCAACCTTAAAAAATGCCTCTTTATCCATTAAAATAGAACCAAGCACGGATTGCTCAGCTTCTATATCTTGAGGGGGAATGCGGCCTGTGTTTTGTTTAGCCATATAATTAGTTAAATAGAGAATTCAATTTTTCTTATTACACCAATGATAACATTTTTATAATTGTAGTTGCAAAATGTATTCTGTGTGTAATGTGTGTATAAATTTGGGGAATATATTATTATACCAAACTTTTAACAGAAGCGCTAAGTATATAAATTTCAAAAATTAAAATAGTTGACTTTTTAATTTTTTTAGTGTATAATTATGGCAGTCCTAAAGAAAGGAAGGAAGGATGTTTAGACCGTCAAATACTGACAGAACAGGTAAGTACGTCGTCATTGATGGCGGCAAGTACAGTGACCATAACGGTGGAGGCCTTGTTCATGAAGATGCCGAGGTTGACCACACGGTATATGTGGATGCCTCGTCAATTGTCGAGAAGGATGCCAGAGTCAAGGGCTTTGTGCGCTTGCTCAAAAACACAAGAGTGTGCAGTGGTGCCCAGCTCAGTGGCCATTTGTCTCTGTCAGATACGAGGGTAATTGGAAAAGTTGTCCTCGATGGTGTGGCAAATATCTCAAATGCCACGCTTGTTCCCAGTAGGAAAGTAAAGCAGATCTAATGTTTACCCCGTCGCGCTTAATGCGGCGGGGTAAACCAAAACTTTAAGTTAGCATCTAATGGAGGTGCTTATTTTTTTACAAATCTTATATATCTGATAAGATAAATAATATGGAATATAGCTTAGAAAAAGGAATAAAAGTTGCCTCGCATAATATAATGCGCGGTTTTTGGTTGGATAAACTAATAGAATATTATAAAAAATTAAAAGCGGATGATCACCTTGCTGTTTTGTGCATACAGGAAAATGTTACAGAAAAGGGAATAGCGCATGTGGAGCGCATCAGTGAAGAGCTTGGCAATGGTTACAGAAGTTATTATATAGAAGAGTTCCCAAGCACAGCTATAATGCATGATTCAAGCATGCTTGAGCGCATCGAAACTTTCTCTATTAAGCTACCTAAGCTTAAAAAATACTCATGGTTCGTTAAGCTCATGTCTATGGAAGAGGCACCCCTTCAAAGATATGCTATAGCTACGCGCCTGCAGGCGCCGGGGGGAGAACCTTTTACTGTTGTAAATATGCACCTAACTGCCTGGGGCGGGAACAAAATACGATACGCGCAGTTAAATGCTATACAAAAGGAACTTAAGCGCAGGGGAATATCAGAGCGTATAATTATGTGCGGAGATACAAATCTTTTTGCGTGGACAAAAATGATGCAAAGAAAAGTTTTAGATTCAACCTTAGAAATGTTAAAGGTGCAAAATCCTCTAAAGCATGAACCGACCTATTATTTTAGCAGGATATATAAAAAGGCACGCTGGGCTTTTCGTGTGCCTCATTACTTAGGTAAAATAGGAATCGACCTTCCCCGCCATTATGATTTTGTGGTGAGCGAAATGCCTTATTTAAATTATGGTAAGGTTACTACTCCCGAATCAGACCACGATCTTGTCTGGGCAAAATATGATATATCTTAAAAACTCCGCCTAAGCGGAGTTTTTTATTTCTTTTTTATTTGCGGGCCTTCATCCGTATCTTTTAAGTTGTAGCCCCTTTTTTCAATTTCTTCTCTGAGCTCATCTGCTTTGTCCCAATTTTTTTCTTCTCTGGCTTTTTCTCTCTCATCTACCAGTTTTATTATATCGGGCGGTATACTGACAGATGCTGATAATTTTTCAAGATCAATTATATTAAATATATTATTTATATCTCCTATAAATTCAATTACTTTTTCCTGGTCTTTGTCCGAGATAGTTTCAGTTTTATAAATAAAGTTAATCAATTGAAAAAGTTCAGCAAAGGCGCGGGGAGTGTTAAAATCATCTTCCAGGTAATTCCAGAAGTTTTGCATGTAAGTTTGTATCTCTTTTAGTTCACCCTTTTCATTGTTTATTTTTATCTTTTCTAAATTTAGCAGAAATTCTTCGATTTTTTCTGTGTTGCTTTTTGCCTCTTGTAGGCCTTCCTGTGTGAAATCAATAGGGGAGCGGTAATGTTTTGTTATAAAAAAGAGCCGCAATGTCTGGGGTGAATAATTTTCAAGCGCCTCACGTATAGTTACAAAATTACCAAGTGATTTACCCATTTTTTCACCTCCTACTGTTAAAAATCCCGAATGCATCCAGTAGTTAACAAGGGGCTTTTTACCGCTTATCGCCTCCATCTGGGCAATTTCTGCCTCATGATGGGGGAATATCAAGTCACGCGCCCCCCCAGGTATATCGTATTGTTCCCCCAGGTGCTTTTCTGTAATAGCTGTATCTTCAATATGCCAGCCCGGCCTGCCATCTCCCCACGGACTTGGCCATTTAGGTTCTGCGGGTTTAGATAATTTCCAAAGGGCAAAATCTCCTTTATTTTTTTTATTAACACTTTCATCTATGCGGCTTGTAGCATCCTCAGCAGCTTCGGCCGTTCTGCCCGAAAGTTTCCCATAATCTTTGAATTTTGAAATATTGAAATAAATGCCATCATTTTCAATTTCATAGGCAAAGCCCTCTTTAAGTAAGCGTTCTACCTGGGAAATTATTTCATCTATATGATCCGTTGCGCGCCGGTAGCTATCTACGCTGTTAATTCCAAGTGAAGCCATGTCTTTATAGTATTCTTCTTCAAAGCGCTTAGCTAATTGGCGGGTGTCTTCATTATTTTCTTTCGCGCGCTTTATTATTTTATCGTCAATGTCTGTTATATTTTGTATATAGTTTACCTTGTACCCGGCGTGGCGCAGATATTTAACGAACATATCAAATGCAACATAGGTTCTTGCATGCCCTATATGCGAGAGGTCATAAACAGTTGGTCCGCATACAAAAATGCCCACCTCTTTGTCTTTGAGCGGCTTTAACCCCTTTTTTTCTTTGGTTAATGTATCATAAAGCTTCATAGTGTTTATATTAAGCTGATTGGCTTAATCTTGCAACTGCTATGTGTATAATGTATTATTGATGTAGTTATTTTTCAGGCAACATATGAAAGGAAGTCAATATGTTTACACACTCTTCACTTTGGGCAAGCGGTTTTCTTGCTGTGGGCATGGTGGCTCTGTACCACGCCATTATACAGGCAAGAAAAGCACTTAAGATGGAAAGAGACCATCAAAATGAAGCTTCAACCATACTTAAGAAGTTTTTTTACAGATTGGCTGAGATCCCAATGCGCAGTGCCCTGAGGCGATTTTTGTTGGCAATGGTATGTTTTGTACTCATGTTTCTATACGGTTGGGTGTTCTAAATGAAAATTACAATCGGTATTATCGGTTTAATGTTTTTATTTAGCGCCGCCTACCAGGCAAAAGATGTCATAGTCAGGTACAGAAGATATAAAGGTTCTCTAAAGGCCGAAAAGATGGCTACATTTAGGATATTTTATCTGGCAAAATATAGGAACTCAAGAAAGATATTCCTAAGGCGTTTTATTATAGGAATTATACTTATAATTTTAGGAGGCCTGCTATGAGTAAAACTTCTGAAGTACGCTTGTTAAAAGATAAAGAGGGCAAGGTAATATTATATGTATGTGATGAGTGTAGTGCCGTTTTGAATGATGATGAATTGCGCAGGAGAAGGTGTCCGGACTACGGGCACAAACTTATTTTGACGAACAAAGAAAGAAAAAGCACTTTTGATATTTGACGCGTTTAGCTCAAATTGAAACACCCCTTAGGAGGGTGTTTTTTAATTTAGCACTCTTGACATTAGTTTGCTAAATATATTAAAATAGTAAGCGATGACCAAAAAAGAAGATCGCAATGAACAAATTCTTTTAGATATAGTAGAGGAGTATATAAAAACGGCAGAGCCGGTTAGTTCGGGTTATCTTTTAAAAAAGCATAAATATGATATAAGTTCAGCAACCCTGCGAAATATAATGGCTTCTCTTGATGAGGCAGGGTTTTTATACCAACCGCATACATCGGCCGGGCGCGTACCGACAAGAAAGGCATATCAATTTTTTGTAGATAAAGTAGCTTTGGGTTCACGTGAGATGCCAAAGAAAGAAAAGAAAAGCAAAGCCCGGGTGTCAGAGCAGTTTAAAAAAGAGCTTCGCGAGGCAATGAAGGAATCACCCGATATGGCTGCTCACATGTTAAGCCGCCACTTGGCAGAGATGACAAACGCTATGGCGTTTGCGGGGCTTCTCAGCATTAATCATTTCTATAAAGAGGGTTTGCGTTATTTACTTGATGAGCCGGAATTTATAAATACAGAAAACATTCGCTCTTTAGTGGAATATGCCGATTCACTTGAGAGGCGCATTGACAAACTATATAAAGCAATTCAGGATGATATACGTGTCTATATCGGGGACTTTGCCAGCAGAAGTGAAGATACGCCCTTTAGTTTAATGGCATTTACATCAGAATTGCCGGGACATGAAAGAGGGATATTCGGCATTATTGGCCCGATGCGCATGCAATATAATGAGAATCTCCGTCTTTTAGACGATATAAGAGATTTATTTGAAGAATATTAAAATTAAATAAAATTTATGAGTCAAAATAAAAAAAAGAACCTAAACCCAAAAGATCCTAAAAAAGAAAAAAAGGATTTTGAGTATCATGCAGAGGAGATTGCAGAAGAGGTAGAAGAACTTTTTGAGGATGTCTCACATGATGTGGAGAGGCATTTTAAGAAATTAAAAGAAAAAGCTAAAAGAGCTCAAAAAGATGCCAAAGAATATTTAGACGGTTGGCAAAGAGAACGCGCTGATTTTGCAAACTATAAAAAAGACATGCAAAAACAATTGGATAGAATGCGCCAGACAACAAAAGAGGAGATGCTTTTGCAGTATATAAATTTTGTAGATAATATGGAGCGTATTATGCAGCATGCATATACAGAAATTAAAGAAAGCGATTGGTATGGGGGCATAGAAAATACTCATAAACAAGCCCTGCAGGCCCTAAAGCGCTTTGATGTAGAGCAGATGGCAACAAAACCCGGAGATGAGTTTAACCCCAATTTCCATGAGGCAGTTGATGGCGAGGGAGATATAATTGAGGAGGTAGTTGAGGTGGGCTATGTTATGGGTGATAAAGTTATACGCCCGGCAAAAGTAAAAGTTAAACAATCACAGTAAAATTATAAATTAAAATTAATCATTAATTTTAACTAATCATGAGTAAAATATTAGGAATTGACTTAGGTACAACAAACTCCGCTATGGCAGTTGTAGAGGGCGGGGAACCAAAGATCGTAGAAAATAAAGAAGGCAACCGTACAACGCCTTCAATGGTAGCGCTTGCAAAGAACGGCGAGCGCCTTGTTGGCTTGCTTGCAAAAAGACAGGCCGTTACCAACCCAAAGAACACCATATTTTCAGCCAAACGCTTAATTGGCCGCAAATTCACAGATAAAGAGGCGGAAGATGTTATAAAAAGCGTTCCCTTTGAAACAAAGGCAGGAGATAAGGGTGAGGTAGAAATTAAACTGGGTGAGGAGTGGAAAAGACCGGCTGAAATTTCAGCAATGGTGCTTCAAAAATTAAAGCAGGATGCTGAAGA
>JAWVZY010000023.1:0-11638 GCA_033721955.1 Candidatus Spechtbacterales bacterium | reverse complement strand
CAGGCAAGGGTGTTGTAGATAGAGGAGCGCTTTATGGCAATAAATTTACAATAGTGCTGCGTACACTTGAAGATACAGATGAAAAATATTTTGAAGAAAGGGTAGAGGAGTTAAAGCAAAATGGTTTTTATAATTTTTTCTATCTGCAACGCTTTGGTACGCCTCGGCTTCTTACCCATTATTATGGCCTGCTTTTGTTTCGCGGGGAGTATGAGAAGCTTGTTTTAACCATGTTGACCGAGGGCTCCCGCTGGGAATTGCCGTATTTTAGAGAATTTAGGCGCGGTCTTAAAGAGCTGGGAACAGATTGGAAAAAAATAAAAGAAGAAATAAGCAAATTTCCGGTTATAATGCGCCAGGAAAATATTTTAGTAGCATATCTTGCAGATAATCCCGATGATTATATTGGCGCCCTTCAACAGATACCTGATCAGGTTAGAATAAGCGCCTATGCATATTCAAGTTATTTATTTAATAAGGTGTTATCAGGACTTATCAGGGAGGGCGGAGGTGTTCCACCCAAACTTCCTCTTGTGCTTAGCTTCGAAGATCAGGATCGCGCTCCATACAAAGAGCTTCTCGAGGCAGATAATATAAGTTTTCCATTTTATGGCTTAAAGCCTTTTCCTTTTATACGTCTTCAAAAAAGATATGTCTCCACTCGTTTTCAGCCCGAAATTGAGCATGCGGTGCTTAAGCCAAAGGGCGCTGTTTTAAGCTTTACATTAAAAAAGGGGGCTTACGCCACCACATTTTTATCTCATATATTTACCCTGGTATCTGGGTTACCTCTGCCCGAGGGTATGTATTTAGAACCGGTTGATGCAAAAAAGATAATTGATACAGGCACTACAGCACCCACAGTAGAAAAACTTGATAAATTTATTATGCGCAGAGGCATGGATTTGGATGAGATACTGGATTAGTTTATAAAATTTAATATATAAAAATGATCAAGCCCCACTGAAAACAGTGGGGCTTTGCTTGTGGGTGCGCTCGATTCAGCGCAGCGCTACGAGATCTTCCAGAGACCTTCGGCGAACTGTACTTCGCCTTCGGGCTCTTGATCCGGTTGCCTGCGACCCAAGTTGACAGTGTGAAGAATTTCTCCTTCATCACTGTAGGGATTGGCCCAAATGTGGGTGAAACCCCACGAATTTGCGCCAAAGAACTTGCGTGCGAGCTGAAGGATCTCTTCGCTCGCGGGCTCCTCGTCCGAATCCCGGTTAAAGGATAGAACAAGCGTGTTCTTTACCGCGGTCCTGCGACTGCGGGGCCCTTTGGTCTTCTGTAGGATGTGTATGGCGGGAGCACCGTAGCGCTCCTCCAATTCATCCAGGATTCCGGCAATAGAGACGTTATTAGCGCCGTTCTTGCCAAGGACAGCTGTACCTGAGTCCGGCTTACCTCTGTAGGCAAATGGACTCCTGCCGAGTTCTTCGGCCTGAGCAAGACCTTTCTTGTCCTGGGCGCGCTCTCGCATAGGGGAGCGCTCGGACCTGTACGTTCCGGCCTGGAGGAACCTTTTTACCCAATTTGGGTTCAAATTTCCCTTGACCAGAACCGTGTCCGGCTCGAGAGCCTCAACGGCTTCCTCTGGATCTTGACCTTCGTGGTCATGGCATCTGTCCCCAAATGTATCTACTGGCCTGCGGCATCGAACACCGCGACCCTCAATTACACGGGATGCACCAATACAGGTATTCTGCATTCTTTTTCCTTCCTTTCATTCACTAACTTGCGTGATCGAGTGCTCTAATTATAACAAATTTTACCTAAAATGTCAACTATTTCTAACAAAAAATCCGCACTTTGGCGGATAGATATTATAGCACTGAATTTGCCTGCACCTATTCTACAAGTTTTAGAGCTATTTTATAGTCCTCGGGGTCAACTGAAATTATTTCAAATTCATATTTTTTGCCTTCTTCAAGTTTTTTCTGAATATCTTCCATCGTATGACCTTCAAGTTCTGATATATGAACAAGCCCTTGTATGCCGTCTTCAATTTTTACCAAAGCTCCGTATGAAGCTATTTTATTAACTTCACCTTTAACCTTATCACCTTGCTTATATTTTTCACTTACACCCTCCCAGGGATTTTCTTTTAGCTGTTTAATAGATAGAGAAACTTTTCCATCATCTGCGATATCTACTATCTTTGCTTTAATTTTATCTCCTAAGCTTACTATATCTTCGGGACTTTCAATTAAACTCCAATCCATCTCCGATATGTGTATAAGACCCTCAAGCATCTGGTCAAATTTAATGAACGCTCCAAAATCAACAATTCCGGTTATCTCGCCCTCAACTACATCACCCACACTATATTTTTTAAGCGCTTTTTTGATTTCTCCGCTTTCTGCAGCGCGCTCAGAAAAGATAAGTTTGCCTTCTTCAGAGTCCATATCTAATATATTTACCTCAAGAGTTTCTCCTACAAATTCTTTTAATTCTTCCAGTATTTTGTTTTTATCACCTCCCTCAACTCTGGGGTAGTGTTGTGGGGCAAGCTGGCTTACGGGTATAAAACCACTCATATTATCTGTCTTCGCCATAAGCCCGCCTTTGTTGGCGTCTGTTATTTTAACTTTAAATGTTTCAGATTTATCGTACTTTTTTTCAAGTTTTTGCCAGGTTTTTTCTTCTGCCGCTTTTTTAAGAGATAATTCTCTGTAGCCGTCTTCGTTTTCAACTTCAACTAATTTGCCTGTTATTTTATCTCCGGGCTTAATATTTTTTAATTCATGCTGTACCTTGAAATATTCTATTCCATAAACTACGCCCGTTCCTATGGGGCCAAGGTCCACATACAAAACACCCGACTCCTTTCCGATTACGGTTCCTTCAACAATATCGCCCTGTCTGGGCAATTGAAAGAGGGATTTATTTTCCTGGACCATCTCTTTCATCGAGTTATTAGTTGTAGCTGTAGCTGACATACTCATTAGATTATCATAAGCTTTTTATTTATGCAACCACCGGCAGAACCCTATTATTGAATTTTACCCCGTCTAATGATAAAATATGATTATGGTAATAACTTGGTACGGACAATCTTGTTTTAAGATACAAAGCGGGTCAACTACTGTTATAACAGACCCCTTTAAAAAAACTATAGGTCTTAATCCGCCTACACTTGAAGCACAGCTGGTGCTTGTAACACACGATCATGATGATCATAATAACGCCAAAACGATAAAGGGCGACCCTTTTGTTATAGATGGGCCGGGAGAATATGAATATAAAGGTATACGTGTGCGAGGTATCAGGTCTTTTCACGACAATAAAAATGGAGAAGAAAAGGGGTTAAATACAATATATAATATGCGCCTTGAGGATATGAATATATGTCACTTGGGAGATCTTGGACAGGAGCAGCTTGAAGAGGAACAACTTGAAAATCTTGGTGAAGTAGATATGTTGTTTGTTCCTGTGGGAGGCAAATTTACAATAGGCGCTGAAAAGGCGGTTGCTGTAGTAAACCAAATAGAACCGAGATTGGTTATACCCATGCATTATAAGGTAAAAGGACTCAAGGTGCAGTTAGGGAAGGTGGATGAATTTTTGAAGGAGATAGGCAAAAAAGATCTTAAGCTTGAGGAAAAATTAACAATAAAGAAAAAAGATCTGCCCGATCCTGAGGAAAAAATGGAGGTATTTGCTTTTAAATTATAGTTATGAGCTATAAAAAGCGGGTTATTATTTTTATTTCGTCTATGGCAGTAATTTTTGTTGCCATGGCAGTACTGTATATTACAAGGGCAAAAAATAATTTGAACAACCTTTCAAATGTGGAAATAGTGCCGGGCGAGGCTAAAGATGCTAAAGATAAAATAAAATCTACATTTGATAACCTTTTTGAAATAGTAGAATAAAATGGCTAATAAGAAATCTAAATCAAAAACTAAAAAAGAAGAGATACAACCAAGAGAACTCGTTGATGATATGCGCGAGTCCTATTTGGATTATGCCATGAGCGTTATTGTTGCTCGTGCGCTTCCAGATGTTCGCGATGGCCTAAAGCCCGTACATAGAAGAATACTTTACGCGATGCAGGAGATGAACTTGACCTCCGGCTCGCGCCCCAGGAAATCAGCCGCTGTTGTCGGTGAGGTTTTAGGTAAATATCACCCTCACGGAGATCAGGCAGTTTATGATTCAATGGTACGAATGAGCCAGGACTTTAGCATGCGCTATCCTTTAGTGCTTGGACAGGGCAATTTTGGCTCTATTGACGGAGATGGTGCCGCAGCCATGCGTTATACTGAGGCAAAAATGACAAAACTCACAGCCGCTATGCTTGATGATATAAATAAAGATACGGTTGATTGGATGGATAATTACGACGGTACCCGCCAGGAGCCGAAAGTACTGCCTGCAGCCCTTCCCCAGCTTCTTTTGAATGGAACTGTAGGAATCGCCGTTGGTATGGCCACAAATATACCTCCGCACAACTTAACAGAGGTTGTGGATGCCTGTATACATCTTGTAGATAATAAAAAAGCAACAGTTGAAGACCTTATGGAGTATGTTAAAGGCCCTGATTTTCCAACGGGCGGCATGATATATAATAAAAAGGCGATTTTGGAGGCATACAGCCAGGGGAAGGGGTCTATAGTTATGCGCGGAAAAGCTGAAATAAAAGAGCCAGGCAAGCGCAGTCGGATGAAAAATGAATACATTGAGGTATCTGAAATACCATATCAGGTAAATAAGGCCACTCTTATAGAAAAAATGGCTCAATTGGTACATGATGACAAGTTAACGGGCGTGCGTGATATAAGGGATGAATCAGACAGGGAGGGCCTCCGTATAATTATTGAATTGAAACGGGATGCACAGCCGCAAAAAACATTAAATAAACTGTATAAATTTACAGAACTACAAAAGAAATTTCATTTGAATATGATAGCACTTGTTGACGGCATTCAGCCCCAGGTGCTTAACCTTAAAGAGGTTCTTGAAAAATATCTTGATCATAAATTTGAAGTAGTAAGGCGCAGAACAGAGTATGATCTTAGGGTGGCAAAGGCACGAGCTCATATATTGGAAGGGCTTAAAAAAGCGCTGGATAATATAGATAAGGTTATAAATACTATTAAAAAATCAAAAGATCGTCCTGATGCGCACAAAAATCTAAAAAAGACATTTAAATTCTCAGATAAGCAGGCAACCGCTATTTTAGACATGCGCCTGCATAACTTAGCTAATTTAGAACGCAAAAAAGTAGAGGATGAATTAAAAGAGAAGAAAGATCTTATAAAGGGTTATGAACTTTTACTGGGAAGCAAAAAAAGAATGTCCACCCAGGTTAAAAAGGAATTAAAAGAGGTTAAAGAAAAGTATGGCGATGAGCGCCGCACGAAAGTATATGTTACATCTGCAGGCAAATTTAGCGAAGAAGACCTTGTGCCAAAGGAAGACACATTTGTATCTATGACAGAGGGCGGCTACATTAAGCGTGTTTCTCCAAAGTCCTATAAGGTACAGCATAGGGGAGGCAGGGGAATTATAGGCATGGAGACGCGGGGAGATGATGTTGTTTCACATTTTCTTTCAGCATCAACCCATGATCGCTTGTTGTTCTTTACGAACAAGGGGCGTGTGTTTCAGACGCTTGCATATGAGATACCCTCTTCAACTCGCACTGCAAGGGGTAAGGCGTTAGTTAACTTTCTTGACTTAAAGAAAGATGAAGCCGTAACAACTATTATTCCCTTAACTCGTAATGAGAAAAAAGTTGATAAAGACAAATATCTTGTTATGGTTACCAAAAAGGGTAAGGTGAAAAAAACAGAAATGGAGGACTTTGAAAATGTGCGCAGAAGCGGCCTTATAGCTATACGCTTAAAGAAAAATGATACTCTCAATTGGGTTGGGACATCTTCGGGTAAAGATGAAATAATACTTGTTACAAAAAACGGCCAGGCAATACGCTTTTCAGAAAAAGATGTACGCTCTATGGGCCGTACTGCAGGCGGTGTTAAAGGTATTAACCTCAAAAAAGAAGATGAAGTAGTGGGCTCGGGTATAATTAGCTCCGAGGACAAGAAAAACAACCTGCTTATTGTTATGAGCAAGGGCTATGGTAAAAAGACATCACTTTCGCTATTTAAACAACAAAAGAGAGGAGGTTCGGGTGTAAAAGCTGCTAAAATAACAAAGAAGAATGGAAATATAGTTAGCGTGCGTATTATACGTGAAGCTGAAGAGCTTATTGTAACATCAGCTAAAGGCATAGTTATAAGGGTTAAGTTGGGGAATATATCAAAACTTGGAAGAGCAACGCAAGGAGTAAAAATAATGAAACTTGCATCTGATGATAAGGTATCTTCTATGACAGTAGTTTAGTTTATGGCGCAAAAAAGTAAAACTAATTTTATTAATCCATACACTCTTGTTGAGGAGTTGGGCTTTAAGCCGGGCATGAGTGTTGCTGATTTTGGTTCAGGTGCGGGTCATTGGGCTATGGCTATAGCCAGATCCGTAGGAAAAGAGGGGAAGGTGCATGCATTGGATGTGCGTGAAAGCGTTTTGCAGGTACTTGATGGACACATTAAAATGGATGGACTTTTTCAAATAGACACTATTCCCGCAGACCTTGAACAAGAAGAGGGCTCTGGTTTGCCTGATTCTTCGCAGGATGTAGTTTTATGTTCAAATATACTTCATCAGCTTAAAAAGCCCCGGGCAGTCATCAAGGAAGCGCATAGAACACTTAAGAAAGGAGGTAAACTTATTATAATAGATTGGGAAAAAGACGCCTCTTTAGGACCTAAAGATAAGATATCACAGGAAAAAGCTGAAAAATTGGCTAAAGAGGTTGGCTTTAAAGACAAGCAAAAACTGGAAGATATAGAAGAGTCAATGCATTACTGCCTTATATTTGTTAAATAAGCAGGCGGGTCTAAAAATTTGTTTTTGTACATTCCACTATCATGTGGATTTTTTTATTTATAATAAAGGCGAATTGATAGTATAATAGGTATATGGATCAAATAAAAGACCCACTTGCAAAAATAAAAGATATCCCGCCCTATAAGAAGAATAGGGTCATTTTTGGCTCTATCGCGGGAATATTCTTGTTGGTCTTAGTTGTGGGTCTTGTAATGAATATTTTAAGTGATGACGGGCCAGGCCCTCTTGCTCCTAGAATTACCCTCACCATTTGGGATCCTCTTGATAATGAAGATGCATACAGAGAGATAATACAAAATTATAAAAGATTAAATCCTAATATCACAATAGAATATGAAAGCAAGAGAATAGAGGAAAAGGGTGTTTCTATCGGAGAGAGCTATAGAGATCTTATAACCGAGGCCCTGGCATCGGGCGAGGGTCCCGATATATATTTAATAGGTAATAATTGGCTATCTATAGAAAAAAGCCGCCTTACACCGCTTAACCCAGAGCCTCAAACGAATAGGCGCACTACTACTCCACCCGAGGGAACAGGTATTAACCCGGCAGCTATAATGGGAGAATTTCCCGATGTAGTAAGATTTGATTTTACTCGCGAAGAGGGCGGAGATACAAGGATATATGCCTTACCTATGTTCCTTGACTCTTTGGCACTTTATTATAATGAAGATTATTTCAACACGCATAATATATTGCAGCCACCAGCTACCTGGGAAGAATTTGTAGATTATTCAAAACAGATACGCATACTAGGGGAGGGTAACGAGGTAAAACTTGCAGGGGCGGCACTAGGGGCGGCAGATACGCATGGCGTGATACAGGGCAATGATAATGTAAATAATGCAGCTGATATAGTAAGTTTACTTATGTTGCAGGCGGGAGCTCAGATGAATGATCAATTTGGCAGGGTAACTTTTGACAACCCTGTGCAAAAAGATAATAAAAAGTTCTTTCCATCACGGGATGCTTTTGCATTTTATACATCATTTGCTGACCCCGCCTCAGAAAATTATACTTGGGATCCTGAAGGATTTTTCAATGTAGACGCTTTTGCAAATGGCACTGCAGCTATGATGTTAAATTATGAAAATCAAAGAAGCACTATACGCGATAAAAACCCTAATTTGAATTTCAGCATAGGTTCCGCGCCGCAGCCCGCTGATCGCTTTGACAAGGTAAATTATGCAAATTACTGGGGAATGGCCGTAGCTAAGGTTTCAGAGCATCCTGAGGTCGCATGGGATTTTATACGCTTTGCTACTTCTGAGGAAAGGGCTAAGCTTTATTTGCAAAAAACAGAACGTCCTCCCGCACTTGAATCACTGATAGATGATTTCCAGGATGATCCTGAATTGAGAATTTTTGCCAATCAAATATTAACAGCAAAGTCATGGAGACAACCAAATCCCTTTGAAACAGAAAATATCTTAAATAACTCTATTAAAGATGCGCTTGCAGGCGATGGCTTGTCTTCTGTTGTAAGTAACGCGCAAAACAAAATTAACAGCTTAGGCATCACCCGCTAATTTATGAAAAATTATTATTTATCCACAGCTCTCTTAGGTCTTTTTATTGCTATAATGGTAGTAATAGTACCTTTTAATGTGCAGGCAGATCATTGTGATGAAGGTGGTATAGTTTGCAATCCTTTTGAATCAGAGAATTTTGACCAAATTCTTACAAGGATTACAAGAATATTGGCAGTTACCGCTCTGCCGGTTTATGGAATAATGATAGGAATAGCAGTATATAACCTTATAACTGGTAGCGTAGACCCCTCTAGAAGGAAAAAGGCAAAGAAAATATTTCTTTACTCGACACTGGGCCTTTTTATGCTTTTGTTAGCATCCGGTATTATAGCAATTGTTGGAGGTATATTTGGGTAAAATAACATTGAAATTTTAGATAAAATATGTTATGATAAGGGCTGAATTTGAAGGTTTGGTATTCACTCTAAGAGATAAACTGGTATTTGTTTATTTCTTAGAGAGGGTACTACAAAAGGTCGTTTTACGACATTTATAAGTGAGGATAGTGAGAAAAAGTAAATTTATTTATTTTTTCGAACGCCACAGCTTATATGTACAATATAAGTCAATTATAAATAACCTATGACCTTGACATATTCATCACGACTAGCACAAGGAATGTTGATTGCCATAGTTGCGCTTGGAATGCTTTTTGCCTTCGGCGCAAACGCACAGGCATCAAATTGTAATGTGCGTGCATTAGTTACAGGCACAGAGGCGGAAGCTTTGACAGGTGGCTTAATCACCACTGACGTTCCAGCAGGAACATCTCTTCCTCTTGACGGTGCAGATGCCGGAAACAACGCTTTGATTTGTGGCTTCAGCTTAGTTAAATGGGTTACAAACATCTTGTTTGTAGTCATTATTGCTGTTGCCATTCTTCTTTTCGCCTACGCTGCCTTCCTGTTTGTTACAGCAGGAGACAACGAGGAGAAGAAGACACGAGC
Source organism: Candidatus Spechtbacterales bacterium (assembly GCA_033721955.1). Lineage (GTDB taxonomy): Bacteria > Patescibacteriota > Minisyncoccia > Spechtbacterales > 2-12-FULL-38-22 > JAWVZY01. The sequence continues at coordinate 2,238 of JAWVZY010000023.1, read as the reverse complement.
ACGAACATTCCTTATTTGGGCTATTGTTGGTTTGATCGTAGCATCACTTGCTCGATTGATACCTGGCATTGCTCAAACACTGCTTATTTCCTAAATTTTGGAAATTAAATCAAAAATGCCCCATATGGGGCATTTTTGTATTTCTGTGGATATTATTATTGCAAAATTGTAATCGTTGTATTAAAGTGAATATATAAAAGGTTATTAATAAATTAACAATTTTTATGCAAAAGTTAAATATATTAAGAGGAGAAATAATCGGACTGTTGATTTTCACCCTGTTTTTTGCGGGCTTAGCGCCAATGGTATATGCTCAGGATCTAACTCTTCCCGAGGCGGATGAATGTAGGGTTAGGGCTGAAGTTAGTGCAAATGAAGCAGCTAATTTAGGTGTTGTAGAGGTACGTCCATATGGTAACCCACCCGAAACACTGCCACTGGATGATCCGCAGGGCGGAGATAACGCTATTATATGTGCTTTTTCTTTTATAAAATGGATATCTATAGTCATCTTTGGTGTATTGATTGCAATTGCGGTGTTAATGATAGCATACTCAGCATTTCTATTTGTTAGCTCAGGTGATGATCAGAGCAGGCGAAGAAGAGCGAAGAATGTGCTTTTATGGGCTGTAGTAGGCCTTATAATAGCATCTATTGCGCGCCTTATCCCAAGAATAGCGCAATCTATATTCCTTGCTTAAATTTACAAATGTAAATTTTTAGTAGTTGGTATATAAAAAATAACCCCGAGTTGTTACACTCGGGGTTTTTGTGTGTGGGGTACTATGGCCTCACGGTAAGTGAGCGCATGCTCTCGGTAGATCTGGTGTTAACCGCATCTACTCTGAGCACAGTCACCACGCTTCGATAGTGACCGCGCGGGGTATCTCCACTTACGGTGACTAAGAATACCACAACTTTGTCGTCTCCGCTTGCAAGATTTTCAACCACCTTTGTCTGGCGGCGGCTTCCATCTTCAAAGCTGAGTCCTTGTGGCAATTCTTCTGTCACTTCAATGCGGGTTGCTTCACCTTGCCCATGGTTTATCAGTTTTACCCGATATTCCACAGTTTCTCCGGGTTGAGCCACCCAGGGGTCTTCTGCTAAGGCGACCCCTACATTGGCCGGAGGACCAGGACTTTCTTGTACACTGGGCTCCAAGCTACTTGAGGCATTGTAGGTATTGCTACTGCCGGCACTTGTCGCTTGCGAACTTGTAGCAGTATGTGAGACACTGCTTGAGCTCGTTGTAGCAACAACATGACCACCGGTGCTTTCCTGCTGCGTTGTCGCAGTAGGGGCATGGGTTGTTGGCTCTGGCTTGCCGTCATTGTAGTCGGCTACAAAAAAGGCAACCACCATAGCTACGGCTCCAAGCCATAGCACGCCAGGCAGTCCGCTGTCGTTATCTGCTAGCTTGAATAGTCCAATAGCGCTGAGAACAACGCCAAAAGGAACTATCAGCTCCGGTATGGCATGCAGGGGAATGAAGAACATCCCCAGCCCAATTACCAAAAGATAACCGGCAGCATCTGCTACCCTTTCTGCCAACTCTTTCGTTTCACTCCATATGAACGCGGCTGAGATAGCAGTGGGTTGCGCATAGAACGCCATTGCAAGCAATACCACAGGTATCACAAGAATGGCCTGGCTGAGAGGAGCGAACTGCAAAAAGTTCGCAATCAGAGAGAGTCCGATAAACACGAGAACCGCTAATGGGGCAGCTCTCAAAAGGTTATCGATCGTTCTCTTCAGCCGTACACCTGTATTCCAGGTGCTTTGGACTGCGTTGCTGGCTGCCTCAGGAGTTCCGAAATTGCTTTGGTCTCCTTCATGGCGGCCTCGTCTGGCACCGCTGTCTTGCCCCTCGCTTTCAATTGTGTCTGCAAATCTGTTTAGCGCATCTGCTAAGCGATTAAGCGTTTGGCCAGCCATCCTTTCAGACCTCCTTTCCTTTTCATGCTATCTAGTCCTTCATTTACTGCTTTGTTTGCAATGTCCACTACTTCAAAGGCAAGTGTGGCTGTGGCATCTGCCACCTCAGCGCCGCGAAAGAGGACTATCATAAGTCCCTCCCACGGGTCTTCGGTGTCATAATGTTCAGCACGCGCCAACTTCTCAAACGAGAAGTTAAGCGCCCTCAAGATGGCTTTGGTGATTATCTCTGCAAATTGCTTCGCCTTTTTGTAAGAGGCATCAACAAATTGCATGAGGAATCTTATCCATCTGTGGAGGTTG
>JAWVZY010000022.1:0-11927 GCA_033721955.1 Candidatus Spechtbacterales bacterium | reverse complement strand
TTATACACAGGAAACTCAACGCGCTTTGGATCTATTAAAATAAGGCGCAGATTTCTTGGGTGATTACGAAAGAGCAAGCTCAATATAACAGCATTAAGCGCAATTGTTTTTCCGCTTCCTGTAGAACCGGCGATAAGCATATGAGGCATCTTTGAAAGATCGGCGTATACAGGAGCACCCTTAACATTTCTTCCTGCTGCCATTATTAGATCTCCTTTTTCCTGCCTAAACCCGGGGCTTTCGAGTAAATCCCGCAATCGTACCCAGGTTGTAGCTTTGTTCGGTATCTCAATTCCAACAAGAGAACGTCCCGGAATTGGCGCCTCTATCCTTATAGGATGTGCAGCAAGAGCCAAAGAGAGATCATTTCCTAATGCTGTAATTCTGGACAACTTAACTCCTTCAGCCGGCTTTAGAGTATATTGAGTAACGGTTGGACCTACATTTACCTCGCCCATCTCTACATCAATGCCAAAATTCTCAAGAGTTCTTTTTATAATATTTGCATTAGCTACAATATCACCGCTTGTAGGCTTTCCACTTTCCGGCTCAAGAAGTTCCGTTGAAGGAAATTCATAATTAGCAAATTTCTTCTCTGAAAATTGGGTAAAATCATTTTCCTTGCTTTTTGAGCTTTTCTCATCTTTATTCTTATTATCTTTATTATAATCTTTAACATCCACATCCTTCTTTTCTTTTTCAGCACCTTGTTCTTTCTTTTTCTTCTTTTTCTCTTTCTTCTTATTTTTCTTTTCTTTTTTAGAAGAACCGTCTTTTATATCCAATTTAAGAGCGCTCTTTTTAAGTTTCCTCTTCTCTACTATCTTTTCCATTATCTTATCTACTTTTATATGGAATCCCATTATAATAGAGATAATAACCAGAGCAATAAGTACAACCCAAGAACCTACTATTCCAACAAAATTAACAAGGGGCCAAATAAAAAGCTCGCCCCACATACCCCCTCTTTCTCTGGCAAGATCAACCGCGTGGCCACTTACAGCAAATATTCCCAGAATACTTGAGAAAAATAAAAAAGCCGCCCAAAGAGTAGGTTTGTTAGTTTCTCTGTTCCAAGAAAATATAAAACCTATAGCAACGGCGGTTAATATAATAGGCACTACATACATGCCCCAGCCAAATATACTGGACAATAATCCACTAAAAAGCTCGCCAAATTGCCCTGCTTTTTCAAAAAAGCTAAGAACGCTAAGGAGCGCTATAACTACAAGTAATACGCTCCAAATACCCCTCTTCACTCCGGGGTCTAATTCATGTAGTAACTTTTTTTTCTTCTTTTTTGAAGATTTGGAAGATTTTTTCTTCTTAGATCTCTTCTTTTTTTTCTTGGCCATTTATTGTCGAGAATAGGCCTTTATTTCCCTTTTTTATAGCCAGTTCCCGCTGGTATCATTTTACCAATTATCACGTTTTCCTTCAAACCTTTCAATTCATCTTTTCTGCCCTCAATTGACGCCCGTATAAGTACCCGCGCTGTCTCCTGGAATGAAGCGGCAGATAGAAAGCTGTCTGTTGTAAGAGCTACCTTAGTTATTCCAAGTAACAATCTCTTGCCTTTAGCTTTTTCTTTCTTGCCGTTTTCAAGTTTTTCATTAGCTTCTCTGAATTCAGAGAAAGATACTATTTCCCCGGGACTAAATCCTGAATCACCCGGCTCAGATATTCTTATGCGTGAAAACATCTGGCGCGCTATTATTTCAATATGTTTGTCATGAATAGTCGCACCGTGTGATGTATATATTTTTTGTACCTCATTAACAATATAACGCTGGACCTCTTCTTTGCTTGTATTGCGGAATAATTCGCGCAGATCTATGTGCCCCTCTGTAAGCTGGGTTCCGGGAACAACAAGGTCGCCCTTCTCTACCCAAAGAGCTAAATTAAGAGGGGTTGTATATTCTATTACATTTTTCTTATCTGTCTTTTTGCCTTTAGTTCTCTTGCCTCTTTTCTTAGTTTTTATAGGTTGATTTGTTTTTATTTTTACTATTCTGGCTTTCTCTGTTTCTTCAACACTCAATACCTTGCCTTCAACTTCAGAAATTACCGCCTTACCTTTTGGGGTGCGGACTTCAAATATTTCTTCAACACGAGGAAGTCCCTGTGTAATGTCGCTTGTTCCCGCAACTCCACCTGTGTGGAAAGTACGCATAGTAAGCTGCGTTCCCGGCTCTCCAATGGCTTGAGCGCCCACGACGCCAACCGCCTCACCCGGGCTAACTGTATCGTTCCTTCCAAGATCAAGACCATAACATCTGGCACATACACTTTCATCCTGGCAAGTAAGCGGGCTAAATACCTTAACCTCTTCTATTTCCTCGGCAGCATCAATTTGCTTTGCCTTTTCATGATCTATCATGTCATTTTTGCGCGCTATAATGCCGTCTTTATCTTTAATAGTTGCAGCGGTTACTCTGCCAAAAACCTTTTCGGCAAATGTCTGCCCTGTTTCTTTAAGGTCTTTTCTTTGGAGTACAATACCGCCTTTATCGTCACATTTTTTAGAACGCACTATTAAATCTTGTGTTACATCAACAAGACGACGTGTAAGATAACCGGCTGAAGCTGTCCTTAGGGCGGTGTCGGCTGTACCTTTTCTGGCACCATGCGTTGATATAAAGTATTCAAGCGCTGTAAATCCTTCTTTGTAGCTACTTTCAACGGGCATTTCCATAATTTGTCCTGCGGGGTTTACCACAGAGCCCTTCATACCCATCATCTGCACCGGTTGAGCCCATGAGCCACGCGCACCGGAAGCCACAATAAGCGCTACAGAGCCGTGTGGGTCTAAGTAATTAGGCACTAATTTCTCTATTTTGTGTTTTGCCTCGGCCCAAACCTCTATTATTTTGCTTCTTCTCTCCTGAGCGCTCAAAAGTCCATCTTCAAATTGTGATTGTATCTCATCTATTTTTTTATGAGCTTCTTTTAGAATTTCGGGCTTTTCTTTTGGAACTTCAAGATCATCCATGCTCCATGTAGTACCTGAGATAGTTGAATAGTGGAACCCAAGGTTCTTTATCTTGTCTAAAACATCTACAACAACCTCCTGTCCCCAATTTTGAAAAAGCTCCTTGGTAATATTCTTTAATGTTTTTGAATTAAGTTCTTCGTTAACAAAAACATGGTCTTTTGGCAAAATATCATTAAATATGACTCTTCCGGGGCATGTTTCTATAAACCTTTCATCGCTTTCGCTGTATTCAGCGAATCTTGGATCATTTTTATCTATTCTAAGTTTTATTTTTGCCTTTATATTAACAAGTCCCGCATCATAAGCCAGGCGGACATCTTCAATTGAAGCAAAGGTTCTGCCTTCGCCTTTTGCACCCTCTTTTATCTTGCTCATCCAAAAACACCCAAGCACCATATCTTTTGTTGGGTTTACAATAGGGGCGCCTGTTGCCGGCTTGCTTAAGTTTACAGATGAAAGCATTAGAGTTTCTGCCTCTTTTTGTGCCTCTGCAGACAAAGGAAGGTGTACAGCCATCTGGTCTCCATCGAAGTCAGCGTTAAACGCTGTACAAACAAGCGGATGCAACTGTATGGCATTGCCCTCAATAAGTACGGGCTGAAATGCCTGCACTCCAAGGCGGTGCAAGGTAGGCGCTCGATTGAGCAACACATATTTACCCTGAATTACCTCCTCTAATATAGCCCATACCTCAGGCGGGGCCTCATCAATAAGATGGTTTGCCGCACGCACATTATAGGCCAGCTCTTCATCAATTATTTTATTTATTACATGGGGACGGAAAAGCTCAAGCGCCATTTTCTTTGGAAGCCCGCATTGGTGTAAATCAAGCTCAGGGCCTACAACAATAACCGAACGGCCTGAATAATCAACTCGTTTACCAAGTAGGTTCTGGCGGAACCTTCCCTGTTTTCCTTTAAGCATGTCTGCCAATGACTTAAGCGCGCGCCTTCCTCCGCTGGTTGCGGTTACAACTGTCTTTCCGGGGCGTGCTGAGTTATCCAAGAGCGCATCAACCGCCTCCTGAAGCATTCTCCTTTCATTTCTTACAATAACCTCAGGCGCGTTAAGTTCTATAAGACGCTTAAGGCGATTATTTCTATTAATGACTCTTCGGTATAGATCATTTAAATCGCTTGAAGCGTACCTTCCACCATCCAATTGCACCATAGGGCGCAACTCTGGAGGAAGCACAGGCAGATAATTCAAAAACATCCATTCGGGCCTGATATCGGCATCAAGTATACGCTGAGCTAAAATAAGACGACGATAAAGCTTCTTTCTTATAGCTGAGCTTGAACTCTTTTCTTTAACAAGTTTTTTGAGGTCTTTTATAAGTTTTTCCAGATCCATTTCTTCAAGCACTTTCTTTACGGGCTCAGAGCCGGTGCTTGCTTCAAATATCTCTCCATATTTTAAGCTCATCTCGTGGTATTCATACTCATTCAAAATTGTAAGCATTTCAAGATTCTTAAGGCGAGAAAGCTCTTTATCGCGCAATTCCTTTAACTTTTGCTTCTCTTTGTCGTTTTTCTTTTTTATTTTTTTGCGATACTCGGCATTCACACGCTTTATCGCATCTTCTTTCTTTTCCTCATCTAAACTTATAACAATATAATTAGCATAGTAAATTACCTTTTCTAATTTCTGAACAGGTGTACCCAAAAGCATACCCATACGACTGGGCACTCCCCTAAGAAACCAAATGTGGGCAATAGGTGTAGCAAGTTTTATATGGCCCATGCGCTCACGGCGCACGCTGCTTCTGGTTACTTCAACTCCGCACTTATCGCAAATAACCCCCTTATATCTTATTCTTCTGTATTTTCCACAGTAACACTCATAATCCTTTTCAGGTCCGAATATCCTCTCGCAAAACAATCCGTCTTTTTCGGGTTTTTGTGTTCTATAATTAATGGTCTCGGGTTTAGTAACTTCACCGTGAGACCAGCTTAAGATATCCTCGGGCGAGGCGATCTTGAGTTGTATTGATTTTAGGTCTGATACTTTTCTACTCATAGTTTTATTGTTGGTCTTCTTCAATTTCAACGTTAAGGCCGAGCGCCTTCATTTCATTGACAAGAACATTAAATGATTCGGGAATGTTAGGTTTTTTAATGTCCTCGCCCTTGATGATGCTCTCATAGGCAGCTGAACGGCCCATGACATCATCCGACTTTATTGTAAGTATCTCCTGAAGGTTGTGCGCCGCACCATAACCCTCTAAGGCCCATACCTCCATCTCTCCAAATCTTTGGCCTCCAAACTGGCTCTTTCCTCCAAGCGGTTGCTGGGTAATAAGGGAGTAAGGTCCAATAGAGCGCATGTGTATCTTATCTTCAACCATGTGTACAAGTTTTAATATGTACATATATCCTACAGTTACTGCCTGTTCAAACTCTTCACCTGTCCTTCCATCTCTTAAGGTTATTTTACCGTTTTCAGGTAGACCTGCTTTTTTAAGCTCTTTTTTAATATCTTTTTCTGTAGCACCTGAAAATGTAGGTGTTACAGCCCTGTAATTTAATTCTTTGGCGGCCCATCCAAGATGAGTTTCAAGAATCTGCCCGATATTCATACGGGAAGGCACTCCAAGAGGATCAATTACAAGATCAACAGGTGTACCATCGGGCATAAAAGGCATATCTTCTTCGGGTAGAACCCTTGATATTACTCCTTTATTTCCGTGGCGTCCCGCTATCTTATCCCCTGCTTCTATCTTTCTTAACTGAGCTATCTCTACCTGAACTGTTTTTATAACGCCTGTGGGAAGTTTATCTCCCTTTTCTCTTGAAAATACGGTCACTCCTACAACACGCCCTCTTTTACCATGAGGAAGGCGCAATGATGTGTCTTTTACATCGCGTGCCTTTTCGCCAAAAATAGCTCTAAGCAATCGCTCTTCACTGGTAAGATCTGCCTCACCTTTTGGTGAAATTTTTCCTACAAGTATATCGCCGGGTCCAACCTCAGCTCCAACTCGAACTACACCCTCTTCATCCAGGTCTTTCAATTTATCTTCGCCCACATTTGGAATATCGGGTGTTGTAATTTCAGGACCAAGTTTTGTTTCGCGGACATCAATTGAAAAATCCTCTATATGAATTGATGAAAGCGTATCATCTTTAACAAGTTTCTCGCTTATAAGTACAGCGTCTTCAAAATTACCTCCCCTCCAGGGAACAAATGCAACAAGTATATTTTTACCCAGTGAAAGGACGCCATCTTTAACAGATGAGGTATCAGCTAAAAGGTCTCCCTTTTTGACCTTGTCTCCGGGCAACACCTTGGGTGATTGATGGATAACAGTATATTGGTTTGAGTGTACAAAATTCTTAAGTTCATATTCTGTAATTCCTTTTTTGCCCTTAGGAGCTCCCTTGTAGCGCATTTTTATAACCTTGCCGTCTGCCTCTTCAACTGTGCCGTCCTTTTCGGCATAAATTGCAAGCCCGCTATCCTTAGCTACTTTTTCTTCAAGTCCTGTTCCCACAAGCGGAGGATCAGGCCGTACACATGGTACTGCCTGTCTTTGCATATTAGATCCCATAAGCGCGCGGTTAGCGTCATCATGCTCAAGGAAAGGAATAAGCGCTGTAGCTACTGAAATTGACTGACGAGGAGAAACGTCCATATATTGGACTTCTTTTTTATCTACAAAAGTAGGGACTCCCCTAATCCTGGCGCTTACCTGTTTGTCTGTAATATTATTATTGCTATCTACATTTGTAGCAGAAGATGCTATAACATGCCTCTCTTCCTGCAGAGCGTTTAAATATTCTAATTTTCTTGTAAGTTTACCGTTTTTAACTATAAAATACGGCGTCTCTAAAAATCCAAGGTCATTAATGCGGGCATATGTTGCAAGCCGGGTTACAATTCCAACATTAGGCCCCTCAGGTGTTTGAATGGGGCAAATTCTTCCATAGTGAGAGGGTTGTACGTCTCGCACCTCAAAACCTGCTCTCTCGCGAGTAAGTCCTCCCGGTCCTGTAGCTGAAAGTATCCTTTTATGCTCAAGCTCGCTCAATGGGTTTGTGTTATCCATAAATTGGGATAACTGCCCTGTTGTAAAGAATTCACGCACAATTGAAGCCACAGGACGGGCATTTACAAGCTGTACGGGAGTTACTGTATCTGTATCCAAAGTAGACATTCTATCTTTTGCTATTCTCTCCATTCGGGTTAATCCTACGCGAAGGCGGTTACTTAAAAGTTCTCCAATAGAGCGCACCCTTCTATTCCCCAGGTGATCAATATCATCTGCTGTTGCGTCGGGGTCTTCATTCATGCGGATAAGCTCTGCCAGAGTTGCCAAAAGATCTTCCTTTGTAATTACACGCTCATCAGGATCAAATGATGTATCCTTTGCCTCCTTGGGCTTAAGTCCCAGCTCTTCCATGGCGCCTGCAAGGCGCTGATTGCTCTTCCACCTTCCCACATTTGAAAGATCGTATCTGTCAAAATTGAAAAACATGTTATCAAGCAAATTCTTAGCGTTATCTACAGTTGCAAGGTCGCCGGGGCGAACTCTTTTATAAATTTCCAAATATGCCTCGTCAGGATCTTTTGCGGGATCGTTCTCAAGCGTCTTTGCTATATAATCCACCTCAGAATTATTAATAACCTTCTTAAATGTCTTTTTTATTTCGGCCTCATCCATGCCAAATGTACGAAGCAATGTTGTGGCGGCAATTTTACGCTTACGATCTATTTTTGCATATAGAGCGCCTGTATAGTGTGTTTCAAACTCAAGCCACGCACCTCGGTTTGGGATAACTTTAGCTCCAAACACAAGATTGCCGCGGGTTACGTTTGATGTAAATACAACTCCGGGAGAACGAATAAGCTGTGATATCATCACACGCTCTACCCCATTTAAAATAAAAGTGCCTCGGGTTGTCATTAAAGGAAAATCGCCAAGATAAACTTCCTGTTCTTTTATCTCTCCTGATTTTTTATTTTTCAACTTAACAAGCACGCGAAGAGCCGCTTCATAGGAAGCGTTTTGTTTCCGGGCGCTTGTTTCTGTATATTTTGGCTCTTCCAGGCGGTACTTATCTAAATATAGCTCAAGGTCATTGCCTGTGTAATCAACTATAGGAGAAATTTCATCAAAAAGAGTCCTGAGTCCTTTTTCCCAGAACCATTTGTAAGATTCTTTTTGGACCGCCAAAAGATTAGGCAGGTCCCCCTCTTTATAAGTATGATGAGAGAAAACTTTCTTTTTAGTGCTCATAGACAAAAAAGTAGCCACTCCACCTCAATGGAGCTTTTTTTAGTTAACTATTAAGTTTTATTTTTGATTGTCCAACCCCAAAATAAAATATTGAAATTTAGAGACCCCAGAATCTGCTTCTAATTCGGAGTCCTTTAACCACACAACCCAATTTAATGGGCATACCTATATATAATACAGGTATCTCATATATTGTCAAGGGTTATATAAACAAAAAAGCGCCTTAAGGCGCTTATGAGGTGCTAATTACTTACAAGCTTTAGCTTGTTTATTTCGTTATCAAAAAATATTGCCTTTTTAAACAATGAAAGGATGACCCTGTGCAACCAATTAGTAAAGGGGAAAATTTGAACTTCCTTCGATACACAACCCAGATCAAATTCTACCTTTGTCACAATCCCAACCGTACCGCCGGGCATTTGCACAACATCGCCTTCTCTAACTGTATATTGATATTTATCTTCCATGCCTTCTCCTTTCAAGAGCTGGAACTATATTAACACAGAATTATTTTTCCTGCCAGCTACCCATTATACATTTATAATCCTTTCTTTAAACTTATACACTCCTGCAAAATTTTTATTAAGTAATAAATTAAGTAATTTATTACTTAATACCTTTTAGTCCTAACTACATGCCTATTATATCAAAAAATCGCCCCTGGAGGCGGTACGGCTTTTCAAAATTTAAGCGATTTTTATATTAAAGAAATTCTAAAATTTGCTTTCAGTTCTAAGCGCCCATGAAGGGCGTAAATGTGAGATTTCCAGATTTGCCCGTAGTTCAAGGCGGGCTCGAGGAGCGCAATGGAGTTTAGTTTAGATGCTAAATGAAATGAGCAGCGCAGAGCCCAACGCAGAAATACGGGCAAAGATAAATCTCTTGCCGCTACTCTGTTCCTATGCTTCTTAGGGTACTATGTCGATAAATGCTTTCGGCCACCCCAATTGCCAAAAATAAAGTTATTAAACTACTGCCTCCATAACTTATAAATGGAAGCGGCAGTCCTGTAATAGGCATTAACCCCAATGTCATTGCGATATTGAAAAACAACTGAGATATAATCATTACTGATATACCTATTATAGTTAGGCGTGCAAAATTATCGCTAGCGTATTTTGATATATACATTAAACGCCAAAATAAAACTCCATATAAAAGGATTATAGCTATGGCAGTTACAGCGCCGAATTCCTCAACTGTAGATGCGAAAATAAAGTCGGTATGGGCTTCGGGCAAAAATCCAAGCTGAGCCTGAGTGCCTTGAGCAAAGCCCTTGCCCCAAATTCCTCCCGAGCCCACCGCAATTTGAGCTTGTATGGCGTTATAACCTGCACCATGAGGATCGCTTGTCGGATCAAAAAAGGTATTTATCCTGTCTTTTTGATATGGCTGGAGGAAAAACGACCATGCAAATGTAAAAAGGATGGCTGCTATAAGCCCAAGCACAGCCAAGTGTTTTATTTTAATGCCTGCAACTATCATAATACCCACCCAGATAGCGCCAAGTATGGCAAAGGAGCCAAAATCAGGCTGAAGCAAGACAAGCGAGGCGGGCAAAAGCACATAAATACCGGATATTACAATATTTTTAAATCTGTACATCTCCACATGGCGCCTTGAAAAATATTTTGCCAATATAAATATAAGTATAAGCTTTAATGCCTCAACCGGCTCTATATTAAAAGGCCCCACCGATATCCAGGAACGCGCGCCCCTAATCTGACTTCCTGCAAAATATACAATTACCAAGCCAAGTAAACCCAAAAAGTATAAAAACAAAACAGGTGAAAAATGAACACGAAGCAAGCGATAATCAATGGAGGCAAAGAAGAAAAAAACGCCAATACCCAAAACAAGCCAGATTATTTGCTTATAAAAATTAGTTAAGCCGGGTCGTGTAACACTAAATAAAGATATCAGGCCTATAACAGCCAGAGAAATGGATGCTGCGAGCAGCATCCAATCATAACCTTGAAAAATTTTTTTATTTGTAAAACTCATATTTATTAAAATGGACTCCAGCCACCCCAATTGTCAAATGCCTCAGGCAATTGGAAGTAATTCCTTGAATCATCCCTCCTGCGGGAAGGAGGTGTGGGTGTTTCTTCAACACCATACTCACGTACAAAGTTATCATTTTTTAAGACATTTGAATAGGCCCTTACCTCTGTCGTTGCCACCTCATCAAGAGGTACCTGATTCGGCCAGAACATCTCCACTTCTCTCATTTCGCCCTCAAGCACTGTCTGAATTGAAGTTCTGCCCACTGCAATAAGTTCGCCTGAGGCATCAAATAATAAGCCGGCAACCCTTATATCTGTAAGGCCGAAAATAGAGTTATTTTTCACAAAAGCTCTAAGGCGCGCGTAAAAGGTATTTTCAGAAGGGAGCCGTTCAAGGCGGATATCAAATACGTCCAAATCCAAGGTAAAAAATTCGCTCAGCTCCTGCCAGGCGACAGAATTGATATCCATTTTTATATTATCGAAACTTCCACCCGAATCTTGGTTTAGCAAAACTATATACTTCTCTTCTCCCGGAAGTATATATGAAGAATCATCAAATTCTTTTATTGCTTTGCCGCCTTTCATAAATGAAAGCGTGTAATTCATTTCTTCAGCCCCATGATTAGAGTTTGGATTCCTAACTTGCAGGGCAATATCTACCCTGCCGTCAGTTTTACTGAAATAATATATATCTACAACCTCTAAACTTTCAAGATCAGGTTCCTGAGGAGTTTGGTAAGGTGGTGGCTCAGGCTCAGGCTCTGGTTCAGGGTCAGATGGAAAAAACTTTCCCATAATAAAAACGCCACCGGCAATGCCCACGCCTAAAAATAAAGCGGTTATTCCTAAAATGATAAGCCGTTTTGTAGACCTCATAATTCACTTATCATATTAGCATAAAGACCTCGCCTAAGCGAGGTCTTTAAGTAAAAAACACAAGTATAAGGGGACGACCTACTTTCCCGACGAATAGTCAGTAACATCGGCCTCGACGGATTTCACTTCTGTGGTCGGAATGGGAACAGGTGGAGCACCATCAGTATAATCCCCTTATACTTATGTTTTTAAAAAATAGTGGCGATCAGGATTTCACTTCTGTGGTCGGAATGGGGCGAAAGCCAATGTCTTGGCTTTCGCGGGAATTTTAGGCAATACTTTGATTGCTGTTAAAAAATTCCCCGGCTTTTGCGCAAAGCGCAAAAGAGGTGAAGCACCTCCAGTATAATCACCTTATTATTGAGGATAGTGAGCAAAAAGAAAGATTACTTTCTTTTTCTCGAACGACGCAGATAACAAGCTTTGCTTATATCTGTTTTTTTATAAAATATATTTTTGTTAAAGAAAACCATGTAATTCCGCGGTTATATCTCAAACCGTATTTCCCCTTTAGCCCTGTGGCTAAAGGGTATAACCATTAGTACCGCTCAGCTCAATGCATCTCTGCACTTACACTTGCGGCCTATCAACCTGCTCGTCTAGCAGGGGTTTGAGAGCTCTAATCTTGGGGCGGGCTTCGTGCTTATATGCTTTCAGCACTTATCCCTTCCGAACATAGCTACCCAGCTGTGCCGTTGGCACGACAACTGGTACACCAGAGGTTTCGTTCACTCCGGTCCTCTCGTACTAGGAGCGAGCCCCCTCAAAGCTCAAGCGCCCACGGAAGATAGGGACCAACCTGTCTTGC
>JAWVZY010000021.1:0-12150 GCA_033721955.1 Candidatus Spechtbacterales bacterium | reverse complement strand
GTGCTCTGCTGTATCTTCAAACATCTTTTTATAAAAAGACGGCAAATAAGCATTAAAAACGCTAATAAAAAGCTCGCCACCCTCAAAGCCAAGCGGATTAGCCACGCGATATCCATCAATCCGCATCTCTTGTATGTAAGAGTTTATAAGCGCTACATCTGTTTCAGAATAACCGCTGTCTGTGACAAACTTCTTTCTGATATCTTCGTACGCTTTTAGTTCTGCATTGTGTATAGCATTTTTTAATTCGCGAAGATCTATTTTAGCTCCTGAATTTTCTCTTTTATGTATATAAGAAAAGCTATGACCATAAACCATTTCAGAGGCAAGACCTATTACTACATCTTTTGCACGATTATTTTTAGCATTTTTTAGCTTTTCCATAACCTTGCCTATGGTAACGGCAACCTGCTCAACATGCTCCACGCCCTCAGCAGCACCTATATGGTGGGCATGGGGCTCATCATGAACCTCAAGTATTTTTGCTTGTTTATCTGCTTTATTTATCTCTAAAATAGCCAGTTTTATACTGCTTCTTCCAAAGTCAAGTATATAAAAATACTCATACTTTTTTCTAAATAAGTACTTAAAAAAATTTGGCTTTAAAGAAAGTTTAGGCATATAATTGATGGCTGAAATACATTTAGCGGAGTGTATTTCAGTCGTCAATTATATGACCAGCCATTAATTTAATTATAGCACGAAGGCTATCTCGGCTTCACGTGGATAACTGACTGAATAATACCGCGTAAAATAAAAGGCGGCTCCATAGCACGGAGCCGCAATATAAGCATTAAATTGTTAAATTTAGCTATTCCAATATCGCCTTAATGCGCCTCTTGCCTGCTGAAACGCTCTTTTCTTTAACTATCTTAAAGTGCCCGAGTTCTGATGTATTTTCCACATGGGGGCCTCCGCAATATTCAAGCGAATACATTTCTTCCCGGCTTGCCTCTGCAGGATCGGCACCAATTCCATAAACACGCACAGTATCGCCATATGTATCTTCAAAAAGTCCTATAGCTCCCATCTTTTCTGCTTTTTCTTTTGATATATCTCTATAGTAGACAGGCAGACCTTCTTTTATTTTTTCATTTACAATATCCTCTGTCTTTTTTATCTCCTCATCTGTCATTTTCCCCGTATGGGAAAAATCAAAGCGAAGGCGTTCGGGGGTAATATTGCTTCCTGTTTGATGTACATGGTCACCCAGTACATCTCTTAAGGCCTGATGAAGAAGGTGAGTTGCTGTATGGTATTTAACAGACATATCAGAATGGTCTGCCAGGCCTCCTTTGAATTTTTTCTCTGCTCCTGCCTTTGAAAGCTCTTTATGTTTTTGCATTTCTTTTTCAAATCCCTCTTTATCCACGCTAAGGCCTTTTTCTTTTGCAAGTTCTATTGTCATATCAAGAGGAAAGCCGTACGTAGAAAATAGGACAAATGCATCCTCTCCTGAAATATTTCCTTTTTTTGCAAGTTTTTTAAACTCCTTAAGCCCGTTTCTTAAAGTATTTCTGAATTTTTTCTCCTCTTTTTGTATTTGCTCTTCAATCTCGGTCTGTTTTTTTGTAAGTTTAGGATAGGCGTCTTTATAATTATTTATAACCGAACCTGCGAGTTCAGAGAGTGTGTTTTCTGTAATGCCCAAAATATCCATATGACGCACGCTTCTGCGCAAAAGACGGCGAGTCATATAACCCGCGTCGGTATTGCTTGGATATGCTCCATCAGCTATTACAAATACTGCCGCGCGCAGGTGATCGGCAATAACACGAAAAGATGTTTGATGACTCTCATCGCTATAGTTTTTGCCCGATCTTTCCTCAAGTGCTTTTATAATCCCCGAAAGCACGTCTATAGAAAATACATCAGCATTATTATTTGAAGCGGCAGTTATGCGTTCAAGCCCTCCGCCAAAATCAACATTTTTCTTTGGCAAAGAAGAAAATGTACCATCTTCATTTTTTATATATTCCATAAATACAGAGTTTCCTATTTCAAGGAATCTGCCGCAATCACAATTAGGGTGGCATACCTTGCCATATGCAGTATCATGCTCAAGGCCAAAATCATAAAATACTTCAGAATCCGGCCCTCCCGGCTCTCCTGCAGGCATATTTTGAGGAATTCCGGCACGGCTCCACCAATTTTTATCTGCTCCATAATAAAATATACGGCCGCCCTGCATTCCTTTCTCGCCCGCATTTTCAACATCTTTTGCCTCTATTCCCTTACTATCAAAAAGTTTTTTCCATATATCTACCGATTCTGTATCGCGCGGAATATTATTATCCTTATCTCCGGCAAAAACAGTTACATAAAGCTTATTTGCATCAAGGCCCACAACTTCTGTTAAAAATTCAAAAAACCAAGGCAGTTGTTCTGCTTTAAAATAATCACCCAAAGACCAATTGCCCAACATCTCAAAAAAAGTTGTATGGCGGTTATCGCCGACTTCTTCAATATCTTCGGCGCGGAAACATTTTTGAGAGTCAGTAAGCTTAGAGCCTCTTGGATGTTCCTTACCGAGTAAATATGGTACAAGCGGCTGCATGCCCGAACCTGTAAATAAAGTGGTTGGGTCGTTTTCGGGCAAAAGAGAAGAAGAAGGTATTACCTCATGACCCCTCTCTTTAAAGAAATCTAAATATTTTTTACGAATATCATTTGAATTCATAAGTCATCAAATACTTGCTCCAGAGAGCATAACATTAAAAAATGCATAATTATCAATGCATTTAACTATTACATACTACAATAAACTTAAAACAAAATAAAGTTTTAGTTATATATTAGGCAGAGCTTAATACCCCTGCTTTCTTAAATCGCGCTTTAGATCTTCAAGTTCACGCTCGCGGCGGCTTTTAAGCGATTCTTTACGACGTATCTCATTTTCTGTTTTTCTGATTTCTAATTGGGCGCGCCGAAGCTCGCGTTGATTATCGCTTATATTTTGCTTGCGGGTTTCCTCTTCTTTTTTAAGTTCATGCAACTTTTTCTTTAGCTCTTTAAGCTCACGCTCTCCCTGCTCAAGCTGAGAACGAAATTTTCTTACATCTCTTTTTGATATATCTTCTCTCATTACTTTTAGTATATCGTATTATTGCCAAAATAAAAACGGCCTTTAGCTTAAGGCCGTTTGCAAAAACTAACTTTGCAATATCTCGCGAAATACAGCGCTATTGTCAATTTTTACTACTTTAACCCTGTCATAGCTTGTTCCTTTGTCATCTTCAGCTTTTTCAATTTCAAGAACTTTGTATTCGCCGCCACTTTCAAGAAGAGAGGCAAACCTGTAAGGAGTAAGCCAAAGGGCGTTCTCCTCAATATATTGCTCCGCTGCTTCAATGCGTTTATCGGGCATATGCGAAACTTTTATTGAAAGCTCTCTCAAGTAGTCCGATTGCTTAACTAAAGATCGCAATCGCTCTATCTCTTGCATATCCTCACGCTGGCTACGCCCGGGCTCTGCCGAAAGCCACCTGTTTTCCATAGTTTACTCCTTTGAGATATCAAATAAATTCTAACAAAAAACTGAAAAAAGTAAAGCTACTCAAGCAAGTCCTCTAGCTTATCGCCTATTCTTTCTGCCATTATTTCATTACCCGCGTCATTTGGGTGTATAGAGTCATACATAAGCCGGCGATCTCTTAAAATGTTATTCAAAACGTTAGGAACAAAGGCCGCACCCGTCTCTTGTGCCAGGTCTTTATAATCATCGTCATAAGGATCAAGAAGTGCTCCCGGTATACTCACAAGCACTACTGCCGCGCCCTCGGCTTGAATGCGCGTTATAATACTTTTTAGATTATTTAAAGTTTGCTCCTTTGCCACATTGCGCAAAACATCATTACCGCCTAAAAGCACAATAACTATCCTTGGGTCATAAGCTAAAACATCTCTATCCAGCCGGGCCAGAGCGCTTTGGGTTGTATCGCCATTTACACCCGCATTTATTATCTCCTCGCCAATATCCCTGCTTAAAATATCGACCCAATTCATACCCTCAGTAGCACCCGCACCTGCCACCAAACTGTCCCCAAACGCAACAATAGAACCCTCCTTTTGAGGTATAGCTACTTTAGAATTATCACGTGATATAAAATATATAACACCCGCAATAAATATAATAACTACTAATATGCTTATAATCTTGTTTGCTGTCATTATATTTATTCTAACAAAAATACGCCATTTATTGTGGCGTATTGTATTTTAAAGTAAGAAGAAGCAATGGCTCAGATAAATAGTGAATATAGCCGTTTGTATATAAATTACGCTTACGAGCCCAGTTTTGGGCCTGTGATACTATCAGATCCCTAAACTCAAATGTATCATCCCATGGAAGCGGTATCTGCAATACACGCTTACCCCATATAAAATCGGGCCTATCTCTTGGAATAATTTCAACCTGCCCACAAGTATTATTCACGCATTCTAAATTTTCTAAAAATTCCTTAAACTTTTCTACCTGCTGTGGTTTTGCTATACCGCTCATTTTCGATGCCTCTCTTTAGACCTTTTAGATAGTTTGACGGTGCCGCAATTTTTAACACATATAAAAGCAAGGTCTTTTTTAGTAGTCAGCTCACGGCTTAATACAAAATGGTGTTTACATTTAACTTCCATCTCTTTACCCATTTTATTCTCCTCAGATCAAATGTGCTGTCTAAATAATAAACTAATCTTAAGAAATTGTCTATAAAAAACGGCCCGCAATTAAGGGGCCGCTGAGGTACTTATTAAATTTTTATAGAATTACAGCCATCTGCGGTGGATATGGTTTACGGAACCGGCTATTTTACTAACCACTTCCCAAAACCTTTCAGAGCTCATCTTATCGGGCTCTATGCTTACAGTACACACCACTCTACGGATGTCGATCTGCCGAGGTTCACTTATCTCTGCAAACATTGTCTCATGCATCTGGGCACGCAGACAAAAAAGCTCTGCTGCCTCTATATATTGAAAAGCAACCTCTATTTTTAATAGTCCGTTTTTATCTTCTGTCATACCGACAACCTCCTCAATTACCGCTGCTTTTTTTCTCATGCATCTTTTGAGAGTTGCAGCCTTCGTTAACACACATAGCAACTACATACGCACCCCTGCTTAGATGCAAATGCGCGATATAATTGTGATTACAACCAGATTCTTTTTTCTCAGACCTGGTTGTAATTTTAGAGCCGGTTTCTATTACAACCATGTTTTTCTCCTTTTTCCTTTACGCAGCTTACCAAGCTGAAACTGCAGTGATAATAACATTAAATTAATGAAGTGTCCATTCTTATAAAATAAATAATATAATTTTTAAATTCACCTATAATTAAGTGATATATAAGTGTGATTATTTACCAAGCAGAAAATTGCATTACTTATTTTATAATGCCTCCTCCCAGTACTTCTTCTCCATCATATACAACAGCCATCTGTCCGGGAGTAACAGCTCTTTGAGGTTCTTTAAAGTTAAGAGCTAATTTGCCTCCAACCTGAATTAACTCTGCCTCCTGCGGTTCCTGCCTGTAGCGTATAGATGCGGCAATCTTTATAGGCAACTCAGGAGCTTTATTTACCCACGTAGCATCTTCAAGCTGAAGAGAATTCTCAAATAATTTATCCTCATATTTAGTACCTACAATAAGCTTATTTTCTTTTATATTTTTATCTACAACATAATAAGGCACACCTCCCCCGCCGGTGCCAATTCCCTTTCTTTGGCCAATTGTATAATACTGCACGCCTCTATGCTCACCTATCTCCTTGCCTCCTACCGTAACTACAACCCCCGGCTTATTTGGAATATACTCCTCTAAAAACTTTCTAATATCTACACTCCCTATAAAACACAGACCCTGCGAATCCTTTTTCTCTGCGTTTGGTAAACTATACTTTTTTGCAAGTTCACGCACTCTTGGCTTTGGAATATCGCCTACAGGAAACATTGCCCGCTTAAGGCGCTCCCCGGGCACCCTGTGCAAAAAATACGTCTGATCTTTATTTTTATCTACTCCGCGTAAAAGTTTTACGCTGTCCCCTTTTCTCTCTACGCGCGCGTAATGACCTGTCGCGATATAATCGGCACCCATGTCCTCTATCACCTTGTCATAAAACACGCCAAATTTAATTTCATTATTACACATTACATCGGGATTTGGCGTTCTGCCCGCGCTATATTCTTTTACAAAATAATCTACAACACGCGCTTTATACTCTTTTACAAGATCAACGCTGTAAAATGGTATACCAATAGCTCCGGCTGCTCTACGAGCCCAATATTCATCTTCTTCTGCGGTACACTCACCCGCCTTAAAATCATCAGCATTCCAACAGCGCATAAAAACACCACGGACATCATATCCCTGTTCTTTTAAAAGTGCCGCGCTCACAGAACTATCTACACCACCACTCATAGCGACTATTACTTTTGTATCTTTTTTATTCATATAGGCCATATTATACCATGGTTTTTAATAATTTAAAACCCCCGCTTATTCTCGGGGGTATTGTTGCTTTGAAACTCTATTTTTTACAATAAAATAGAAAAGCTGCAAAAAAAGCATTCCGATGCCTGTAAATATTATTATGTCGCCAATACTATAATACATCCAGGTATTTTCAAAGATATCGGCAAGGGGCAATAAAACCGTATCATCATTTATATATGTATATCCCACAGGTAAATTTTGCGTTGCCTCCCTCGGTACAGGCATGCCTCCATTTGCCATCACAACAAGCCAGTTAAAGCATCCCCCTATAAATCCAACAAGAAACCCGGGCGCACGGGTATTAAATACATATACAATGAAAAGAGAAACTAAAAAAATAGTGTAAAAGAACATATGCCACAAAAACTCTTCGGTAAAAAAAATCTTATACACAAAAAATATTGCAACAATGGTCCACAAAGAATACAGCATCCAATAAGGAGTTTTTCCAACAATCCTATCTAATGCTTTCCACAAAACCAGTTCCTTTCAGCTGAGAACTTGCACTAATATATACCATAAATTATATAATCCGTAAACTTGTCGGTATAAAATTTTTATGGTATTTTTACCCCAGAACTTTTAGAAAGGAGATAAAAATGCACCAGATCTTAAATGAATTTGGAGGGCGGCAAAACATTACCGAAAGACCCGAACTATTAAAACCCTTCCTTAAAAAATTAAGTACTGATATAGAAATATACAAAGAACATGAGAGTGAACTTACAGAAATACTTGATGGTATATTCGGGCTTCCGGGCAATGTGTGGGAATCGCATTCTGCCGCAAAGCGCAGATACCCCGAGCACCGGCATGAATCGATAAGGCACGCTCCAACTCATTATTCAAAGATACAAATGATGTTGAACATCCTAAGGCCGGACAAAAATGATGTCTTTTACGATTTAGGGTCCGGTTATGGGAGAGTTGTTCTTTATACAGCCCTTATGACACGCGCTCAATGCTTTGGCGTAGAACTGATAGAAGATCGCCTCCAAAAAGGCAGAGAGGCCGCGCGGAAATTAAAACTTAAAAATGCTGAATTTTTAAGCGGCAATGTGCTGGACCAAAACCTGAATATAGCGAATATATTTTTTCTCTTTAATCCCTTCAAGGGATCTGTCCTTACAAAAGTTGTTGAAAAACTCAAAGACATTTCTGATGAGAAGAAGATAACAGTAATTATCTGGGGCGGCAGAGAGATGTTTTTCACTAATAGAAACTGGCTTGAAGTCAGAACTAAAATACCCATAAAACATGGGCCTATGTACATAATGGATTCTATCTAAAAACCCGCTTTATCGCGGGTTTTTTACATTTTAGCTTCCTTTTCTACGAAATCCCTGATAACTTCGTAAAACCTGCTTAGATCTTCAATATCTATCCATTCATATTCTGAATGATGCCCCCCGCCTCTGGGCGCTGTAACTATAGGTATTATTCCATGCTCCGCAAGAAATCTTGCGTCTGAAGCACCATGCGAAAGGCAAAAAGAAGAAGGGGTGTCTGAATGCTTGTCTATGCTGTCACGATATGAGTTTATATAATGATGATCTTGATCTATCTCTACAGAGCTTATGTCTTTTATTTCTTCAACAAACATTCTATCAAATTTACTTCTATGTTTTTCTATAACTTCTCGTATTTGATCAGCATGTATATGAGGTAAATAACGTATATCAAGCCAGGCCTCTGCTTTATGGGGCACCTTGTTTGAAGCAGTACCGCTTACAAGCTTAGCGACAACCATTGTATTGTGGTGGTGGTCATCATCATCACAGCATTCATCTTCGGCGGGAAACTCCTCCTGTAGCATGCTTAAAAATTGCATCATATTATTTAAAGCATTGTTTCCATCCCATGGCCTGGCACCGTGTGAGGCAACACCTCTTGATTTAACATAAAGCATAAGGGAGCCCTTTGCGGCTTCTTCAATTTTCCAATCATAACCCCCGTCAGGCAATATTGAGACCTCGCCCCCATAACCCATGTCCAGTATTGCTTTTGTTCCATGCTCTCCCCCAACCTCTTCATCGCTTGTAAGCACAAGAGCCAAATCAAGATCTTTAAGTTTTTTACCTATACTCTTCAAAACCTCCATATAGCAAGCAATAGCAAATTTCATATCATAGGCGCCTCTGCCATAGAGCCGGCCATCTTCTCTCCTTGTATTCCAAACTCTATCACTTCCTTCAACAACATCCATGTGAGCCTGAAGCCAAACCTTTGGCTTTTTTGTTTTTTGTGTAGTAGCTACCAGTGCAGGAAAGCCACCCTCGTTAATATCCTGAAAATGTAGCGGGAGATCTTTTAATTCATCCTTAACCCACTCCATGGCTTTTTTATTTTCTGCATGGTTTTTTGATACTGTCTTAAAAGATATAAGTTTTTCCAGTGTCTCTAACATCATAGTAATATTATGCAATAAAATCCTATATTTTAAAAGTTTTTAATCCAAACATCTAAAACAAAGGTGCTTAGTTTTAAATGTTTAAATTAAAAAAATAGACAAGGAAAGTTTTCTTGTAAGAAAACTTTCCTTGTATTTATAAGAACTAATTTGAAATCAAAGCATCTATCAGTGCCTCTATCCCTTTGCTCTGAAAGATCTCTCTGGCTTTATCAGCAGGCGTTTTCATTTCTTCAACCCGAGAATAAAGAATATCTAAATAGATTTCCTCATTCAAGCCGCGGGATACCAGTCCGCGCCTGGAAATATCCAAAACGCATTTAACTAAGTTTACCCCGTTAATACCGTCAACTTCAGCTCGTATACCGTCTTTTATGGCGGCATCTCTAAGGCGTATCCAAAAATCCCATGAAAATTCGTTAACAAGCGCTTCTGCTTCATCCAAATTTTCTACTATGCCAAGCCAAAACGAAGAAACTGCCATATAATCCTTGCCCGGCTGAGCACAGTTTGGACGTATTTCCAATGTGCCAAATTCAAGGCGAGGCCTTGCATTCCACCATACTGTCCCCTCATGCAGTGCCCAGAGACGAGGAAAAAGCTTATTGCGAAATTCCAGACGCTCTCTAAATGTTTTGCGTTTTTGAGGAACAATGTAATCTGAGCCCCACTGTTCAATTAAAACAGGGAGGTCAAACATATGTTCCAAATATTGCTCCACATCACTAAATCTATTTTGAGGTATGCCTGCTCTTTTAGCGGCAAATTTACCCCATACAGATTCTCGAGCAGCACAAAGGCCTGAATCCTCTCCCTTCCAAATAGAAGAGTTGGCCATAAGCATTATAGAGGGACCGGAAAGTGCGCAACATACATTCATGCCTTGTATTATCTCATCAATTTGAATTTTGAAGCTAACCTGACTGGAAGCTGTGAGCGCTATAATTTTTACATCAGGACCTATAGCCCTGTAGAGAGCATCGTAGCGACGCCTTGACGTTCTTAGCAGTTCATTCTCTGAAGATACAACGTGAACTCCGGATCCCGGGAAGTATATGCCATGATCCCTGTAGAAGTTCCTTAGATCTTCAAACCAGGGGGCATCCTTATTTGGAATATCATGTAAACTTTCCCTCGGCGGATAAGCAACCTCCATAACAGAAGTTGTAAACTCAGGCGTTATTACCCTGCCTTCATTATCTTCAACACTTGTGGCCTGAACCACATAATATCCATCATGTTCTACATGCCAACCTTTTTCAGAGGCGAGAATGTCAAAATATGCAGCTGCATCAACAGCTTCTCCCTTTTCATTAATAGCTATGTGTTCGGTTTCGCGACCTATTGTCCTTTTACCCTTGGGTATCTTTTCGGGAGAAAAATTTTTAAGAAATTCCTCTACTATCTGTGGCTTCATAAACCTCTCCTTTCTGCGGGTTTATTTTTGAAAAACTGTTTTAAGGAGCTTTGCTTTCCTTTGCTCGGCCCCATTAAGATTTGATAGACATAGATATAAAAACAAACGACCCTTATGAGAAGGGCCTTGTGGCGCAACTCGTAATATAATAATGAATCACTTAAAGTTTGTCAACCACTCGGCCAGATCCTCCATAAGTTCGGGGTGTTTTTCAAACATATCAGTTCCATGCCCCCCTGTATCAAATAATTTAATTTCTATATCAGCATTATCGGCATCGGCAATATCTTGCGTTGCCTGGGCTGAATCCGGGACATTCGGGTCATCATGTGATGCGGCTAAAAACAAGGCCTGCTCTGAATGCACTTCTTCCATAAGAGATAAGGTTTCTATGCCATGATAATTATAACCGGGAGAAAGAGCAAAACCTGCTTTTGCCTCATGGTTGTGGGCAAGATATTGTATCGCTAAATTTGCCCCTATTGAAGCTCCTCCCACATAAATATCTGAAAATTCAACCCCTTTGTCCAAAAAATATTCGCGCGCGGCAAGCACATCCAGCATTTTATCCTGTTGTTCTTTGCTTGAAAATTCTTCATAGTTAAGTTTGCCTCCCTCTATACTCTCACCATGGCCTCTCTCATCAATTGCAAGAACCTGGAAACCTTTATCGACAAGGAGCGGAGCGAAATCCCTCCAGCTTTCGCGCGTTGCGGGCATCATATGAAGCAATATAACAGCAGGTGATGATTCAGCACCTGAACTGTAATAATCACCCACGATAGTTATATTATCTTGTGTGACAAGTTGTTTCTTTTCCATAATATAGTTTTATTCTTCTATAGCGCCTATATCCTTTAAAAGATCCCTAAGGCCTTCTTTGTCGGGACCCTTTTTGCTTTTTTTGTTTTTAGATTTGGATTTTTTGCTTTTTTTAGAATCTTTCTCATGAGGCAATTTGGGCGGCTTTATTCTTTCTCTTTGCTTTTCAGGTGCCTTTGAACTCTTAGAAGATTTTTTAGCTCCCGAGCTTTTTTTGTTTTTACTCCCTGAGCTTTTCTTTTTACTGCTCCCTGAGCTTTTCTTTTTACTGCCTGCCGGAGCAGGATATTTCTCCGCGGCTTCTTTCAATGATATTGCCTTGGGTTTTTCTTGTTTTTTAACGGGCTTTTTTACTTTTTTTGCCCGACTTGCTATATCCCACTCGGCAATTATCTTTTCCATTTTTTCCCGCGGAGTACCGTATTTTTTACGGGATGCCTCAATAATAGCTTCCCTGTTCGATTCCTCTTCCGGTTCAAAAGGTGTAAGCGTCCTTGCCGAAAATGCCGGAGAGGTAACCCCGTCTATCATAAGCTTTAGCATAATATGGTACTTTGGCTGGTTTACAAAATCCTCAACCATAAACTGAGGTGCAAATTCTTTTTCAACAGCTTCTGCGTCTTCAGCGCCTATGCGGAAGGTAACCATAGTTCCCACGTTGCCAAAAACCGCATCCCTTACCTCCTCATCCATCTGAGCTATATACTGGTGGGCAAGGGTAAGTGAAAGACGGTATTTGCGCGCCTCAGAAAGTATTCCCTCAAAGGCCTCGGAGGCGAAGTTTTGAAACTCGTCAACCAAAAGGAAAAAATCCCTACGCTCGGCTTCAGGAATATCTATCCTGCTCATTGCCGCCAAAAAAAGTTTGGTTATTGTCATAGCGCCCAAAAGACGGCTATTATCCTCACCTATTCTACCTTTAGAAAGGTTAACTATAAATATTTTGCCCGAATCCATAATATCGCGCATATCTATAGTTGATTCTTCTTGTCCTACAATATTCCGTATAAGAG
>JAWVZY010000020.1:0-12191 GCA_033721955.1 Candidatus Spechtbacterales bacterium | reverse complement strand
GCACCATACGCGCTATTGTGTATATTCCCCTGCGATTGAGCTCAGGTAAAAGTTTTTCTAAAACACTTACATGAAAGTCATCTTTAAGAGCTACCATTCCATCAGGATTTTTAATCTCAAATACTATCGCATTAACTTGAGAATTCTCTATTTCAGATAAAATACTATTAAATGTTGAGCTATTGTAAGCGCCATAGGATAAATGTATCGCTTTAACATCCTGAGGAGCCACTATGGGTTTTGGAGGTATATTCTTTTGCGGTATAAAAACATTGCCAACTGAAGGCGCGGGGTGCTCTATTGATATAATATTCTCTTGATTTATGTCAGCACGGCCAAAAGCACCGTAAAAAAACAGGCCTACGGCTATAATGCCAACCACTAACAATAATATTGCTATATCTTTTCTCATAATAAATTATATACGTATTTAGCTATAGCCATGCTTGCTGTAAGCCCCGGTGAATCTATGCCGATAAGATTTATAAACACCGGATCAGTGCTATCTTTTTTTATTATAAAATCTGATTCCTCAGCTCCTTCTTTGGCTTTAGGGCGAATACCTGAATATGACCATCTCAGGTCTTCCCTTTTTAACTGAGGAAAATATTTCCTGGCGTGTTTTAAATAAACCTCTACAGGTGTCTTATCTACCTCATAATCATCTTTATTTTCTACCGGCCGGGCATTTGGGCCTATAAATAAACGTCCATCAACCCTGGGGCCAAAATGTATCCCCTTACTTGGAGAATCCTTAGGTACGGTGGGATATATAAGAAGATTCACTAAATCTCTTTTATCGCCAATAATCTCATAATACTCCCCCCTCCAAGGATAAACCTTATAACCATTAAAGCCAGCCATATTTGCAACATCATCCGCATAGAGACCTGCAGAATTTATAACGACTTGGGTATTTATTATATTACCTGTTGTAAAAACATGGTAATCACCTCTTTGTTTTTTTATGTCATGTACCTCACTGTTAAATAAAAATTTAACTCCTCCGGCTTCGGCATCATTCTTTAAAGAGTTTATAAATTCTTTAGAGTCGATAACACGCGCTTCAGGTATAAATATTCCACCTATAGCGCGTATTTGAGGTGCTATTTTTTTAACCTGCCATGGCATTAAAAACTTAATCGGAATCTTTTGCTCCCGCGCGTTATCCAGTAAATTCAGCAGAGTTGATATTTCTTTATAAAGCCCCCGCAATATCTCACCAAAAGTTACTGCGACCAGCATGCCGCAATTAAGCATACGAAGGCCTTTCTCCTTAACATATTGTACAGCCAGCTTATTGCCCTCTTCTGCAAGCTTAGATTTTAAAAATTCAGGATTTTGATGTATACCCGAATGCAAGACCCCGCTATTTTTAGTGCTTGTTTCAAATCCGGCACCTCCAAGCTTTTCCGCTACAATGATATTTTTAGCGGGCATTTTTAAAGAAAGTTCCCGAGCTATAGCGCAACCAACTACTCCCGCGCCTATTATACAAATATCTGCATCTATTATTGTTTCGCTCATTAACTACTTTATACCATATAAAATAAAAACCCGCTTTATTTAGCGAGTATCTGTTCGTAGCTTATAATTTATGGAAATTATCTAATTAATTTATTAATTAGTTTCTTGTGCGGCTTCTCTAGTATATCTAAAATAAATCTGTCGAACATCTTATGCCTGTATTGAAATTCATCATTTGTCAGCACTGTATAATAAAGCTCTGTTCCCGCTTCTGCTTCTAAATTTTTTATAAAGCTCTCTAATTTTTTATTATTAATACCACTTCCTACTATAAGTAAATCTGTCTTTAGGTCTTCCCTGTCTGTTTTAATAAATACTCCCGACAAGACCGCAAGCTTTATTCTGCCCACACCCTTTAAATTCTTCAGCATCTTCTTTTGATCCGCCGGAGAAGATTTTAATATCAAATTTTGTAATTCCTCCAAAAACGCGAAGTCCTGATTTAAATAGTAATAATAACTTCCCTTGCGCTTTGAGCGCTTAACAAATTTAATATCCAGCAATTTTTTTAACTGCTTATTTACAGATTTTGTCTGCAATAAAGTTCTCTTGCGCAAATCTTTAAGAGCAAACTTATCTTCAGGATTGCGCAAAAAGAGCTTCAAAAGGCGAAGTTTTGCGGGTGAATCAAATAATTTTTCTAAAACTTGTTGGCTCATATTAGTATTAAAAATAGCATTAATGGCGACTTTTGTAAATAAAAACAGCCCGGATTCGGGCTGTTTTTATTTAGTGGTAAGTTCCTACTTGAAGCTTACTTTTGCGCCAGCCTCTTCCAGTTGCTTTTTGATCTCTTCTGCCTCTTCCTTTTCAACAGCTTCTTTTACAACTACAGGAGCGCCTTCTACCATTTCTTTTGCCTCTTTTAGGCCAAGGTCCTGAACAACTCCACGAAGTGCTTTAATAACACCAATCTTGTTGCCTCCTCCTTCAGTCAACTCTACATTTACAACGCCCCCTTCATCTTCTTCGGCGGCCTCTCCTCCACCTGCTACTGCACCTGCAACTGCCACAGGAGCTGCGGCTGAAACACCAAATTTATCCTCTAAAACCTTTACAAGTTCGGATAACTCCAAAACGGTCATCTTTTCTATTTTTTCAACAAGGTCTTTAAATTCCTTTGGAACTTCTACCTCTTTTTCTTCTGTTTTTTCTTCTTTTGCCTCTGCCTTTTCTTCGGCGGCTTCGGCTTTAGATTCTTCTTTTTTATCTTCTGCCATAATTTTAGGATTACTTAATTTTAAGCTTTTTGATCTTTAATTGCGTTAAGCGCGTAGACCAAACCGCGCAAATTGCCGTGCAATACATTAACAAATCCGCTAAGCGGCGCGTTGATAGTACCAACAACTTTTCCAAGAAGCTCTTCTCTGCCCGGAAGTGAAGCAAGTTCAATAACCTGCTCAGCACTAAGCAAGCTGCCCTCCATTATACCTGCGATAATTTGAGGTGCCTCAACCTCTTTTTTCATTTCATTAACTGCCTTTGCTGTTGCAACAGCATCGTCTGAACCAAAAGCTACAGCTATTTGGCCCTCCATTTCAAGAGGATCAAGGCCTTCTACTTTCTTTTCTTCTAGAATACGCTTTAACAACGTTTTCTTTACAACGACAAACCTGCCTCCTACTTCCCTAACTTTTCTTCTAAGAGCTGTAATAGAATTTACATCCATTCCTTTAAAATCTGTAAATAAAACAACCTTGGCACTGTCAAATTCACCACCAATTTCTTTTACGATCTCTTCCTTTTTTTGTCTTGTTATTGCCATAATTAAATAAAATGCCTGCGATCACTCGCAGACGTAATTAACAGTAATTACCGAGGTAATTACTTGCCCTAAAGTATGCTTTAAAGCACTTTAGGTTTTGTGTCTAGGCGGGTCTTATGGTTGCCCGCTGTCTGCGACCTTTTATTATTTTGTTGGGTCCCGTGGGTCCTAGTTTATTGCCTCAGCAATAAACCGGTTACCCACGGGGTAGATATATATTAACAAATTTACAAAAATTGTAAACCCTTACCTTAAATATTTAGCTTTATTTTCATTGTGTTCTTCGAGGGTGCGGGCAAAATGAGTTGTTCCATCAGGCGCGGTTAAATAATAAAGATAATTATTTGGGGTTGGATTAAGCGCTGCATTTATTGCCTGAAGTCCCGGATTCGCTATGGGCGCGGGAGGCAAGCCGCGATATTGATAAGTGTTGAAGGGATTATCTATTTCTTTATCAGCATTTGAAAGCTGTGGTGTATCTTTTCCGGTAATATACGCTAAAGTTGCATCTACCTGCAGTGCCATGCCAATAGATAGGCGGTTATTTAAAATTCCCGATACCATCCTCATATCCTGCTCTGTCTGCACCTCTCTTTCAATAAGAGATGCCATGATTATATCATCATAATCTATATCCAAGCCCTCTGTTTTTTTACTGAAATTAATTAAAAATTTCTCCAAGACAACTTGTGGCTCAGAGCCGATATGAAATTCATATGTATCGGGAAATAAAAGCCCCTCCAGAGTGCTAGCTTGTAGCTCACCTAAAAACGGTAAATCATATATTTCTGCCGCTTCTGCAGTTGATATATTTACAAGTTCTAAAAATTTATCCTCATCCTCTATAGCACCTTCTCTTTGAAGGCGGGAGGCAATTTGCCCCTTGCGAAAACCTTCGGGAAAAGTTACGCGCACAAATTCTTTTGTCGTGCCCTCCTCTATGCGGCGTATTATATCTCTAATACTTAAATCAGATCTAAATTCATATATACCTGCCTGTAATTTATCCGCCTTACCCTCAATAACAGCATAAAGGGTAAAGCTAAAAGCATTATTGATAATCTTTTCTCTCTTTAGAATCTGAGCTATATCACTAAGCCCTGTTCCCTGCTCTATTATAATTGTGCCCTCAGTAGGGCGGGCCTTAGATATATCATATGCAAACATCGCAAAAAAACCCAGTAAAGCCAAGTCTAATACAATTACCGTTAAAATTACATACTTAAATATTTTTTTTACCATAACTATAAAAACAAAATAAAAATAGGAATTAGAATTCTAATTCCTATTATATCATGAAGATACACTATGTATTTTTTTCCAGTACTTTTATTAATTTATCATATTCCCGGTCTGATATAACCTGAGCATTCTTTGCATGTGCCAATATCTCTTTTGCGTGTTCCCTGTCTTCGTCAATGCGGACAAAATTATCTAAATATTTCTCTATCGCCTCAAATTGGCTGATGTGCTCGTCAAAAATAATCCTCCAAGAAGTCATGCGTATCCTGAAACCGTTCCTGTTAGGCCAGGTATTTTCCTCCTCTATTTCGTTATAAGGATTTACTGTCTCCCAGCAAAAAAGAAGCTTTGCCAAAACCTCCCTTATCCTGTCATTGTTGAAAAGCTGATGCAGACGAGAGTGAACCTCAGCGTTTATATAGCTTTGGTTGTCGGGATATGCTACGTCTAAAACCTCGTTATTTTTGTTTATATTGTCCTGGTTATCTCCGCCACCTCGTGATTTTCCGCGCCAATGATGAGAGCTTTGCTTGCCTCCGCCTTTATTTTTTTTCTTTCTGCTCAAATTAGACCTCCTAAAATGAAAACAACTAATTTCAGCATATCACTATAATATAATTTATTACAAGGGCAAAAATCCAATATTAACTGCTATAAAACCAAAAAAGGCTCTTCAGGCAACTACATTATAAAAACCCCTCTCAATTTAAGAAGGGTTTGGTGTACAAATTTATTCGTTTGGATAAAAATCAGGCGGCACAGGCATAGATACAAGATGTGCCTCTTCATATGGTCTTTCTTTTTTTCCATATATATACCAACTACGCAAACGGGTCTCTTCGTGCGGAACAAGAAGGCGTGAACCGATATCTTTATCGACTTTAAGCATTTCCACCTCTTCATCGCTAAAAGTTCGCAAACGGAAAAGGCCGCTTCTGAGAGGATCCTCTATAAATTTAGCTATATCTTCAGCTGTTACATTCTCTTTGGGCTGCATATACCAAGTAGGCATATCGCGTTCAATAAACCAAAGCGCTTCACCCCCAACGCCAAGGCCTATTCTGCCGTCTAAATAAGGCATTGCCACACAACTTCCGCATTGTGGCAAAACCTCATCATAAAAATAATTCATTCCTTTGTGGTTTTTATCTGAGCGTTTTACTCTTTGAGCGTATTTATCATACCCTACCTGATGATGGGGCTGGTTGGGATTTTCTACCAGTTCAACCCTGCCTCCGGCTATCTTATCCGCTATAAAGCGAATAGCAGCATTTTCAATGGGCCTGTTATAGGCATTTGTGGCATGAGCAAAATATACAGGTTTCAACTTGGACTCCTTTCGCCAGTTTAAGGAACTAACTGATATAGATAATACCATGAAGATCTATTATCTTCAATATAAAAAGCCCTGTCGATAATTCGATAGGGCTTTGTGTATTGTGGAAAATTATGCCGGATTGATGAATAGCTCATCAACCGGAAGTTTAAACGGTTTATTTGCGTAATGTCTTGCAAAATGTTGATCAAATACGATAACTCGCATAGGGCCCCAGGCAGGTCCGCCTGCCGGAACACCCCATACAGCTGAAAATATATTCTGTTCAGGAAAGCTGCTCTTGCGTCCAAAGGAGTTACCACCCATCTGGCAACCGCTCTTCACATGAAGCGCGGTACGAGTGAGTGCCCAACCACCGGTATGATCATCGCCACCCAAGTTAATGGAGAAACGATTTGCCTCATACTGATGCTCGGTCAAACGATTCCTGAATGCCTTGAGCATAGGAGCCATATTATCCTTTGTCTTGCTTGTGCCTTGCTTATGCATCATATAAAGGGCGTAGAAATAACCCTCGCTTTTATCCAAGCTTACGATCTCATCTTCTGTGTATTCTCTATCTTGATCACAAGGTATACCGAACATACCTCTTGCCTCACCTACATCGCTGAATACAGCGGCGACTACAGCTTCCTTAATGCGACTGTGGTCTTGGGGTGAAGCGCCATCCAGAAGCTCTTCCAATATTCCCCTGCGGACAAATTCCGCCTCAGAAATATTAACGTCACCTCGTCGGAAGCTACGCTCGTTATGATTACCCTGTCCCTGAGTCACCTCAGCAAGCCGGGGGCCGACTGTTTTCAAGCCACTCTCCCGAGCTTTTTCAATAACATTAAATATGAAATCCTTAACCGGGCGCAACAGATGTTGATAGAAGGCAAGCTGGCCATCAGGCTGCAGCACACCTTCCGATATAGCGTACTCAAACGAGAGCGTTGCTATCATCTTTTCGCGCTTTGCGGCATTTATATTCTTATTACTCATCAATTCGATAAGTTTATCCAAATATTCAGGAAGGGTAAGCCGATTATCCGGATAACCCTCCTTATGCACAGCATAGTTTGCCCAGTGCAATGTATCACCATCGCTCTGGAACATATGTATGGGCGCATCTGAATTAATAAATGCCTCAAAGCAAACCTGGAAGTGGGATTTAACCAATCTTCCGTCAGGATCATTGGGCGATGGATACTGGGTAATAAACCTAGCTCCTGCGTGCTCACAACCCTGCTTATTGGAATAGATCATTCTTGACCTGCGGTCGTTACCCGTGATAACTTCCTTCAGTTTATCTGTTGAGCTGAAAATTTCCTCATTTCTCAAAAGGTCGCTCGAAAGAGTTTCGGGAACAAGAATGCTCCCCTCTTTGAACCATCGCAAGATGGTAGCTCCTGACTGAAAGTCAGAAACTTCTGCAACTTTTTCTATCTTACCCTGTACTTTGGGGAAATTACGCAGTGTTTCTCTGTAGGTTTCGGCATTCAGTGCTGTAGGAAGCTGGATTATATGGGTCATATGCCTGTCATCCAGTGTTCCTGCAAGCTCAGGAATACGATGAGACGCGTACAATCCGGTCCAATAAGGATTAAACCCTCCGACAAGAATGGCGTCGGGTATGCTTAGGCCAGGATTATTTTTGATATGAGTATATGTCTTTTCGCGAATGATTCCCGCTGAAGTACCTCTGTAGGCAGTGGTTGCTTTACCGCGAGTGACAAATATTTTTCTGTCTCCCGCATTCAAGAAGGCATCAGACCTTCCGGCAACAACACAGTTCGGCACAGCTTCATTGATCTGTTTCACAATGTAGCCGACCATCTGCTCAGAAAGTTCCTTGACCTGAGATTCATCATGGTTGCTCATAAGAGCAAGCACATGCTTATACATATACCAATCGCTTATCTCATCCTGCAATTTAGCAAGACGCCTCTTGTCTTCCTCGTAGCGCTTTTCGTGCTTAAGGAAGTCAATAGCTCTTTGCGCGCGGTCTTTTTCCTGTCTAACCAGTACTCTGACCATTTCAGTTGCATAATGAGTGCTAATCTCATCTTCCATCTCACCAAGTATGACATAAACCGGTCCCGAGAATATCGGGGAGCCATTTTGATGGCGGAATGCTTGCGCCAATTCCTGTATTGCAAGATCCAAGCGCGCCTTAACTGTTGTAAATACAACATCTTTATCGCGCAAACGCTCTTCAATACCTTTTTCCTTCAAAACGGCTTTGGGATATGTTTGTTCAATTATCTTCGGATCGGGCTCAATGCCGACAACATTTACCTTGCGGGGTTTCTTTGTGCCCCACTTCTGCGTAAGCATGTAAATTAGATCACCGGTAATAAGCACGGCGTCAAGATTTGAGTGTTCAGCGTATTTCAATGAATTCCTGAAAACATCCTTGTCAGGATTCTCTTCCACCAAAGAACCTACAAGAGGAGCGTTGATGGTCATGAGATTAGGTGCCTTTTCGTCTTTCGCCCTTATATAGAAGGGGTTGCTTGCACCTGTATCTTCGGGTATATACTGAGAAAAATCTACATTGGGATCAATTCCCAACACAGCAAGCCAACGGCCCTTAAGTATGGCCTCTTTAATGGCATGGCGTTCCTCAATAAGCTCTTTCTTTTCCTGTTCTCTGATCCTGGCCTTTACAGCTTTATCTGTTCTGGCCAAATGCGCTTTCTTACCGTGAATACTGTGAACACTAATACCACCCTTGATGCCGAAATCTTTTGCCTCATCAGACATTAGATCAGCAAGATGTTCTGCGTCCAGAATGCCCTCTTCGGCTATATAGTATTTCAAACGATCTTCAAGCTCAGGATGTTCTTTCCATATGCTTTGACGTTTTTTACTCATTGCGGCCTCCTTTCATGTGGTCCCGCTTTTGTTAGAGTTCTCCACAATGTCAAACAACTGCCTATATTATAAATATAAACCACACTGTTTTGCAATATTGACGTATGGCTAAAAAATTGCATGATTTTTTAATAAATAAAAACCCTGTTAAAATAACAGGGTTTTGTATTAGGTGGTAAAGCCCAAAAGGTCATGTGGCTTGCCTTCGCGGGAGCCGGAATCAGTTATACGTGAGTAACGGCCTCTATTGCAGGCCTGCCAGAATTCTTCAATATTCCAGGTGCCTAAGTAAGTCATACAACTCCTAAGGCCCCCAGTGATGCTTCGTATAGCATCCTGAGCACTACCTGTATATTCTACAAATCCACTCTCAACGCCTTCGGCATGGACATTTTTATAGACATATTCCCAAATTGAATCCGGGTCTACATCATCTTTAACTTTTCCATATATCTCATCAGCTTGTTGCTTTGCATCATCAGACGCAAGACCTCTGTGATATTTAACCCATCTGCCGTCTATTCTTCTCAGTTCCGGGGGCGCCTCATCAGTTCCTGCAAAGACCTTGCCAAGAACCGTTGCTGATGCGCCTGCAAATATCGCTTTTACAAAGTGGTGCTGTTTACTAACTCCACCGTCTGCAAGTATGAACTTGCCATGCTTGCGGGCGGCACGCTGTGCCAAGCGAAGCGCGGTAAATTGGGCTCTGCCCACTCCGGCAACTTCGCGCGTCTCACATATAGAGCCGGGGCCAATACCTACAAACGCGGCATCCGCTCCTGCATCAAAAAGACGCTCTACACCGTGGTAATCGGCAACACTGCCAACTGCAAGGTCGGTATCAGGGAAATTTCTCTTCAGATCTCTTGTAGCTTCCTCTACCCTCTTGAGATAGCCATTGGCAACAAAGAGAGCAAGTATATCCACTCCTGCCTCAACAAGAGCACCTGCACGCTCCATCATCCTGTCATCAAGTCCAAGGGCTGCACCTACAGCAAGGCGATCCCTGCTATCACGTACGGCCAAAGGGTTTTGAAGGCGCAATATGCTTTTCTTGCTAACCAGGCCTGCAACCCTGCCACTTGAATCAACTAAGGGTATCTTCTTTACTCTATGTTTGAGCATAAGCTCAACTGCCCGCTCCAAGTTGATATCCGGATCTCCCAATATCAACTTTTCAAGAGGCGTCATAGCTTCATGTGTTTTAATATCTTCCTGCGTTAAAAGACGGGTAAGGTCAATATCGTGCTCTGATATAACGCCCAGAAGTTCTCCTGTATCGTTTTGAACAAGAAATCCGCCAACACCCTTATCTTTAGATTCACGCTTTACATCAGAGAGCGTGGTATCGGGAGAAACCGAATACGGTTCGGGGATAACTAAGCTTTCAGCTCGCTTAACAAGCTCTATCTGTTTTACCTGTTCGGGTATAGTAAGGTGTCTGTGTATCAGCCCAAGGCCACCATTGCGGGCACAGGCAATAGCCATTTCATGCTCACAAACAGTATCCATGGGAGATGCTATAACAGGCATTTTTAGGGTAATATTTGGAGAGATCTGACTAAACAAAGTCAGCCTATCATCTCTTCGAGATGGTATCTCAGATCTTTCCTGAGGATAAACAAGTATGTCATCAAAAGTAAGTTCGGTGGGTACATATTCAATACCCATCTTATAAAGTAATCTGCGCAACCAATCACTATGCAATATAGTGCTCATTAGTTTTACCTCCTAATTGTTTAGAACTGTATAGAATATAACAGAAATAAAAAATAAGCGCAATAAAAAACCCCCGTTTTACGAGGGTGTTTTGGAGTGCTTTGCTATGTGGCTTTTATATTGTCCCACAACTGCTTGAACCCTAAGGCCCGTTCTTTCGCTAACAAAGTCCATTCCGGATAAATTTAATATCTGCTCAAATTCTTCGCCTATATCAGGTAAGATTTCCTGCTCTGATGCTTCTATTTCTTTTTGTGTCTCACGTATTATTTTCTCAACTACATTCTTGGGTCTCTGGTCGGGATCAGGATAAAATTCTCTAAATTCTTTTTTAACCGCGTTTGAAAAAATGTCAAAGACAACGCTTCTCTCCTGCTCTTCGGGAGGCAAAAAGGCCAATGATGCTATAAAATCATCTGTTGTATTTTCTCTATTTTCAGGTCTATAAATTTCAAGCAAATGAGTATTTTTGTGCTCTATACTCAGATCCGGGCGCAAGATAACACTACTCATACACCCTACAATATCTACCTTGCCTACTCTTACTGCTTCATCAACATTGAGCTTGGGAAGCATAAAGTATGTCTCCAAAATATTTCTCAAGATATTTTCTATGGTATCGCCGCTCAGTGACTTTTCGGTGAAGTCCTCATTATCAAAAAAGTTGTCTACCGGATAAAAATCTTCTCCTTGCTTAGATGACATTGTGTCCTCCTGTCTGTAAGGTTCTGTTATATAGTATAACTAAATTTAAAAAATAATAAAGGGGTTGAAGTTTTTTACAAATTATGCGATAAAGTTTGCAGCACATAAACAAAAGCAACCGAAAGGAGAAATAAATGATATCTATTTTAGCATCAGCGGCCGGAGGCGGAGAGGCCTTGCATTTTGGAAGCGCGCTTTTACCGCTTGCCTTGATGTTCTTTGCGGCTTTAGCATTTGTAGCAGGTGCAAAAAAGTGGAATCAATCCCCGGTACTGGCCCAACTTACAGCCGGTATAATTTTGGCAACAATACTTATTGTTTTGGGAAATATCTTCCATATTGAAGCTCTTCCCTCAATGATGGAAAACCCCTTTATTGAAGGATTCGCTCAATTTGGCGTAATAGTTCTGCTTTTACACATAGGGATGCATTCAAGTGTCCATGATATGAAGCGTGTTGGCGGAAAAGCTATGGCTGTAGCGCTTGTAGGCGTTATTTTGCCTATCATTGCAGGTGTCGGACTTGCCCTGGCCTTTGGCATTGGAGACGGAAATTGGACAGTTATTCTTTTCCTTGCTGCCGCTATGACAGCAACATCTGTTGCTCTGTCTGTAAGCGTGCTTGGAGAACTTGGCTTAGCAAAAAGCGAAGAGGGTAAAATAGTCCAAGGAGCAGCGGTTATAGATGATATACTGGGGCTTATCTTGCTTGCGCTTGTCGCGGGCATGGCCACAAGCGGAAGTGTTGACGGAGCTGGTGTACTTATCCTAATAGGTAAGGCCTTTGCATTTGTACTTCTTGCACTTTGGTTTGGAGGAAAATTCGCAAATCTGGTAAGCAAATTTGTAGCCCGACTTGTAAAAGATATTCCCGGTGAGATATCGTTTGTATTTCTTTTAACCTTGGTTATGTCGGGAGTAGCATTCACTCTTGGACTAGAACCAATTGTAGGCGCGTTTGCAGCGGGCCTTATACTGGAAGAAATACACCTTGAAAGATTCAGTAGTAGTTCTGTTGTTAGAGTAGAAAAAGTAGTAG
>JAWVZY010000019.1:0-13372 GCA_033721955.1 Candidatus Spechtbacterales bacterium | reverse complement strand
TACCCAGGCAGCGGTACGTGTTGATGCAAGTGAAAATTTAAATATTGTACAAGAAGAAATAATTGAACAGGGTTTTAATGTGGTAGCGCTTTCAAAAACAGTTGAGCAAGCAAATAAAATATTTACAGGCATTCAGGCGGTATTGGGTACTTTCGGTTCTATAGCTTTAATAGTATCTGCCATTGGAATGTTTAATACTATGACCGTAACACTGCTTGAGCGAAC
This sequence comes from Candidatus Spechtbacterales bacterium, assembly GCA_033721955.1. Taxonomy (GTDB): domain Bacteria; phylum Patescibacteriota; class Minisyncoccia; order Spechtbacterales; family 2-12-FULL-38-22; genus JAWVZY01. The sequence goes on along the minus strand of JAWVZY010000019.1, from coordinate 13,147 downwards.
TGCTGAAATAGGCATTATGCGCACAATTGGCGCCTCATCAGGAGATATTAAGATATTATTTTTAGCTGAAGCTGTTATAGTAGGATTTCTCGGGGGTATTGTTGGTATATTGATAGGCACAAGTATAGGCTTTGGTCTAAATGCTTTACTTAATTTTGTAGCATCTCGTGCCGGAGGTACAGGTGTTACACTTTTTAGATACCCAATACTCTTTCTTTTGTTTATTGCCTCATTTTCAACTATTGTAGGCTTTTTAACAGGGCTTTTTCCCGCAAGAAGAGCGGCAGCGCTAAATCCACTGGACGCTATACGCTATAAGTAGCTTTATCCACAGGACTACCCCTGCCGGTGCGTGTTATTATATAAGTAGGAGAGAAATATTAAAATTACCCTATATAAATGAGCTTAGAAGGGTTAAATAAAACTATAAAAAATCTAAACGGCACTGCCGGGAAAATTACTGTTTCCCTCTCACTGGCGGCCGCTTTTGTGTTGATATTTACTTTACTATTTTATGGTGGGAGCCAGGATCCTATAGGTCCTATGCAGGTAGACGCGCAAAATGATGAAGCTGACACCTTTGTAACAGTTCTAAATACCGCTCCAAGTTGGACGGCAACTGCTGTTGAATCACCCGCTTCACACACAACAATAGCTACCATTACTAATTCAGGCGATGATGTTACGTGGACAGCTGTTGCAACCGATTCAAATGGCGACAGTTATTATTTATTGATATGCGATAATGGTAATGCACCGACTGAATCGGACCCCCCCGAGTGTGACGGAGGTTCAGGTAATCGCTGGGCGCGTTCGCCCCTTACGGCAAGTGGCGCGGGGGCTACAGCTGTATATACAACCTCTGAGAGTAACGCAAACCAGTCAAATGATTGGTGGGCTTGGATTTGCGATAATGATGCAACAACACCTCAATGTAATAACGCCTCAGGTCAGGGGGATGGAGATGGCGACGGAGACGAATCACCATTTTTCATAAATTTCCGCCCTGAATTTACAGGTTTCACAGATGATTCTCCCGTAAACCCAGGAGGCACTGCATCCTGGTCTTCAACAGCTACAGATTCAAGTAAAAATACCGTAGTATCTTTCGATGTTCAATTGTTTGTGTGTCAGACAAATAGCTTTACGGCAGGCACGGGTTGTGGAGGTACCGAATGGTGCTCTTCGGCCTTCGCTGCTTCAGATCCAAGTTGTAATGATGTAATTGAAAATCCGCCGGCATCAGGTATTTACCCGGATGGCGACCACGATTCTTTCGGTTTTTTACAGGATGAGGTTGATCATGCCGCAAGTGGTGGCGCTCACAGTACAAACTCGACTCTTACTGTTAATAATGTAGCTCCGGCTGTTGGCGCAGCTTCCATTAGTTTAAACGATACCGATGATGCGGGCGCTTTAACTCTTACAACACCCGGAGGCGAAACAACAGGATTCAGCGTTACATTTACAGTTACAGACGATAATAGTTGTCAAAACCTATCAGGTGGAGATGAAATTGCAAGTTCTATTGCTAATGTTTATAGTGCCAGGGTAACTGCCCAGGCGGCTTGTGATGAGGGGAGCGAATGGGATGAAGAATACTGTTATCCTGCTGCAATAGGTGCTTCAACCTGGAATTTATCGTGCAGTCAGGATGCCGGAACATGTTCAGGTACAACAGATAATAGTGTGGACTGGACATGTACTTTTCCGCTCTGGTTTAATGCAGATGCCTCCGACCCGGGAGCAGAGTACCCCGGGCTCTGGCTTGCTTCAATTCAGGCGGATGATGATGATTCGCTGAATTCCGGACTTGTCGAGGCCTCTACGGGAAATACACTTCTTAGTTTTCTTGCCTCAAGCTTAGATGCTACAACTATTAATTATGGCTCTTTAGAGGCAGGGCAGGATACAGGAACTACAAATGCAGCCACAAATATGAATGCCGAAGGCAATGTGGGTATGAACCAGGATCTTGAAGGAACACATATGTGTACAACCTTCAATTTCAGTAATCCGCCCGACTACGGCTGTACTCGAGGTAGCACAACTGAAACAATACCTTCGGCAGAACAAAGGTATTCACTTTCAAATACAACCGCATATTCTTCAGCTGTAACATTACCTGACGACCAAACAGGTGGAGGTGCACAAACCCTACATATTGCAATTCCAAAAACAAGAGACCATCTTAATTTAAGTGATGATGATACTTGGTGGGGTATTGCGATTCCCTCAACCATAACACTTGCCGGTGATTATCAGGGACTCGACTTTATTTCTGCAGTAGCAAGCCCTTCAAATAGTTGGTAAAATAATTCTTCTAAAATGCTTGTAAAGCTCCTCAATATTTGGGGAGTTTTTAGTTTGCACGTCTTGAAAATTAGGGGTATTATATAAGTAGTCAAGAAGGCCAAAATATTGGTCATTTTGATATATTATTGTCCTGTTTTGCCCCGCAATAAAGGGGCGTAACTTAATGAAAAAAGTTTTTGCAACAATAATTTTCTCAGGACTGCTTTTAGGTTTGGGCATATCTTCTGCTCATGCTTCTTTTGGTGTGACCCCTCCGTATGTAAAGAATAGATCACTTATTCGAAATTCTGTATTTGAACAAACCATAACACTTGTACGAGGCAATCCTGACCATGATCTGCGCGCTCAAATTGAATGGGATGTGCCTGAAGCAGGTGGTTGGATAAGTATAGACAGAGGAAATGAATTTATTTTACCGGAAGGTGAGCAAAAAGTACCTATGGTAGTTAGTATAACGGTGCCTGAAGATGCTGAGTTTAAAGATTACAGCGGTAAATTAAGAATAAAAACATCACCTCTGGAAAGAGACAGAGGTAGTGGTGTTAGTATTGCTTTAGGTGCCAGAATTGATATGAATTTTACAGTTGTAGACAAAGAAATATATGAATTTGGCGTACGCAGGATTAAGGTTTTGGATCTAAACGAAGGACATGAAAGAGCATGGCTTAATTTTCCCGGTAAAATAAATTTCTTAGTTACAATAAATAACATAGGTAATGTTCCTGTAGCTCCCGGTAAAGTAACTATGGATATAAAAGATCGCAAAACCCGCGATGTACTTGAGCATACAGAAAATTCAAATAATCTAAAAAAGATAGAACCTTTTGAAGAAGGTGAAATACTGGTTGAATTACCCACATTCTTGCCTGCGGGAAGCTATTTAGCTGAATATAAAATATATGACTACGAAGGCACAGAGGTTGTACAAGAGGGTGAAATAAACCTTTCTGTTCTGCCTTATGGTACACTTTCAGCTGCAGGATACGGATTTATGGGACTTCCTCTCTTTGATAAGGCCTCAATAGTAACTCCTATTACAATATTGCTTGTATTTTTCTTACTTTTCTTCCGGGAGCAAATATTTGGAAGATTTAAAAGAAGGGCATAATTAGGTATTTAATAAAACATGAAAACGGGCTTGGGGACAAGACAATTTTATAAATTGTTTTTTATTTTTTTTATTTTAACCGGGTTCATTATGAACTCGTTTTTTGTATTACAAGCAACAGCTCAATCTGTGCAGATAGACACTTTTATAGAAGTTACAATATGTGGCAACGGTATAGTTGAGGCAAATGAAGAATGTGATGAAGGAGATGGTAATAATACAGGAGGGTATAGTACAACAATAGCTGGCCGCCAATGTAATCCTGACTGCACCTGGGCACCTTATTGCGGAGATACTATTGTTCAAACCCTTCATAATGAAGAGTGTGATGACGGTAATAATGAAGAGGATGACTTTTGCACAGCAGATTGCAAAGATAAGGCAGTTGTAGGTCCCAGCGGGCCTACGGGTTCGGGAGATAATAGTCCCGGAAGCTCTGTGCCGCCCGGAACTACAACCGTTCGCTTAATAGGGAAGGCGTATCCGCATTCAAATGTTAATATACTGCAGGATGGTGTTGTTATAGGTATAGTTGCGGCTGATGCGGGCGCTAATTTTACCTTTACTACAAGTGGAGTTGAGCCGGGGGTCACTACTTTTGGAATATGGGCTGAAGATCGTCTTGGCCTGCGTTCTATTGCCCTCACCGTCACTTTTGAAGTTATAGCAGGTTCTACAACAACGGTTTCGGGCGTATTTTTACCCCCAACATTAGATATTAGCGACAATGAGGTAGCTCAGGGTGATATAGTGCAATTTAGCGGAACAACCGTCCCGGAGGTTAATGTTGAAACTCAAATAAACTCTCAACATACTATTATAGAAGAAACAACAAGTACCGAAGAGGGTGCCTGGCAGTTAGATTTTGATACCTCGCCCTTAGAGCAGGGTTTGCATACAGCAAAAGCTAAGTTTGAAACAGAGCAAAGTGGCTCTACTTCAGAAAGCACATTTAGCCAAGCAATTAGTTTTGCTGTGGGCACTGCAGCACTTGGCGAATTAACTGCGGACCTTAACGTTGATGGCTTTGTTAATCTAATAGATTTTTCTATATTGTTATTTCATTGGCAAACAGATGGCGGAACCACTGATCCGCCTGCGGACATTAATCAAGACGGTATAGTGGGGCTACCCGATTTTAGTATAATGCTATTCCAATGGACGGGATAAATTATAAAATTAATAAGCTTGTGTAAAATTTGGGGAGAAATTTTACAGCTTTCTTTATGGTATAATATCAATATGCACAAGAGGAGTATTGCTATAGCTTTATTACTATTTTTTATAACAGGCGGAAATTTTGCATCCGCTGCAAGTTTATACTTAGACCCTGAATCTACAACCTTTAGCACAAAGGATACTTTTACAGTAAAAATACGTTTAAACAATGAAAGTGAATGTGTTAATGCGGCTCAAGTGATTATGAGCTATCCCAGGGAAAAAGTTAAAGCAATAGATACAAGTAGGGCTGATTCTATATTTACGCTATGGCCCGAAGAACCTGAAATAAATAATGAAGCAGGTGAAATAACTTTTGCGGGCGGTATTCCGGGTGGTTATTGCGGAAGGGTTCCTGGCGATCCGGGTCTTACAAATAACTTGCTTACAGTTATATTCCAACCACATACATCTATAACAGATGAGGAAGAATCTGTAGCACTGTCTATAACAGAGGATTCAAGCGTTTATCTGCATGATGGCCGCGGAACCAAAGCTAATCTTACTACTTTTGGAGCTGAGCCAAGGGTAGATAAAAATAAAGTTGAAGGAACAGGTCAATGGTTTGAGATGGTGCGACAAGATACAACACCTCCCCAACCTTTTACAATAGAGGTTGTTAAAAACCCCGGTGTATTTGGGGGTAAATATTATATAGTATTTTCAGCCGTAGATAAGGAAAGTGGTATTGACCATTATGAGGTTTATGAAAAAGAACTGGACGACGACTTTTTAGCGCGGCTCCTTTGGTTTGATCGAGCTAAAGAATTTTGGCAAAACATTGCAAGCCCCTATGTAATAAAAGATCAATCGCTTAACAGCATAATTATGGTAAAAGCCATAGACAAGGCGGGAAATGAGCGCATCGTAAGCTATACACCACCTGAATATTTAAGAGAGCCATCAAATATTGAAAATTATTTACTTATAGCTGCAGGGGTTCTGCTCTTAATACTTGCAGGATTGGGCCTGAAATTCCGTCCGCAAATTATGAAGGCATTTAAAAATAATCCAAATGAATAAAAAAAGTACAATTATACTTTACCTATCTATTGTCGTTGGCTTTTCGATAGTTTTGGTACAGGGAGCGATGGCCCAAGATGCATCTGAGCCGTCAATGTTCTTAACCCCCTCAACGGGAGTTTATGTTTCTGGAGATACGTTTAGTGTAGATGTAGTTTTAGATACAGATACAGAAAAAATCACTGCAGCTGAAGGTACAATTTCTTTTGATACCGAATATTTAAGTGCTACTGATATAAGTTATAATGATTCAATTTTTGATTCTTGGATAATAGAACCTGAGGCCTCAAATATTACAGGTAAGATAAATTTTGCCGGAACAACAACTAATTCCTTGGCTATAGATGAACAAGAGGTTTTAACTGTAAAATTTAAGGTTCTACAAGAAGGCACCACTAAAGTGCGTTTTGCTTCAGGTGCTATGCTTGCGGGGAATGAAGAAAAAACAAACATTGTATCCAGTTTAATTTCAGGTTCTTACACCCTTACATCCCAAGTAAATGAGTTTGCTCCTGAACCTGAGTATATCCCGGCTACAGGAACACCCAGTGCTCCTGTGGTATCTTCTTCGACTCATCCAAATGAAGATAAGTGGTATTCAGGTAAAGGCGTAGAACTTTTTTGGAGCGTGCCATCTGATGTAATAGCGGTACGCATGCTCATGAATCAACGCCCCACAAGTATTCCCACAGTTTATTATCCCTATCCGATAAAAGAAAAAGGTTTTACAAATCTTGATGAAGGTGTGTGGTATTTTCACCTTCAATTAAGGAATATTTATGGGTGGGGAGGCGTAGCTCATTTTAAAGTAAATATTGATTCTGAAAAACCAACTCATTTTACACTCAACGAACTTGATCGAACCGACCCTACAGATCCAAGAGCCAAGTTTATTTTTGACTCTTTTGATACTACAAGCGGCATAAGCAAGTATGAGGTACAGATATCCGGGCAAGAAGTGGAAGATTGGCATGAAGAAGGCAATCAAATACATAAAACTCCTCCTCTTGAACCCGGCAATTATACGCTAGTTGCCAAAGCTATAGATGCTGCGGGTAATTATATTGTAGATGCTGTAGATTTTGAAATATTGCCGATAAGTCCTCCTGTATTTAAAGAGTTTCCCGAAGTGATAAGAAGCGGAGATCCTCTTGTGCTTAAGGGGGATGCTAAACCGAATTCAGATATTTCAATATGGATAAAAGAAGAAAATAGTGAAGCTGAAAAGTATAGAGTATTTAGCTCAGAAACGGGCGCTTTTACCTTTGTAGCACCCGAAACTCCCCAGGAGGGTGTATATGAAGTTTGGGCATCAGTTACTGATTCGCGTGGAGCTTCAAGTAATAATTCAGACATTAAAACATTTGCCGTGCGTCCCCCAACATTGCTTTATTTGGGGTCTTTAGCAAATCAAGCAATGAGCACCATAATTCCTCTCACGGCCTTGCTCTTTCTCTTGGTAGCTTTAGTTTATTATATGCATCATAAATTTACACTTTTCCGCGCGTCTCTACAAAAAGAAGTGGAGGAAGCCGAAATTGCTGTACATAAAGCCTTTTACACACTTAAAAAAGAGGCAGATCGCAATTTAAAGCTGCTGGAGACAGTAAAAGATAAACGAGGCCTTACAAAAGAAGAGCTCGCTGTTATGGACGGATTAAAGGGTAATCTTTCAAAGGTAGAGCGTATAATAGAGAAGGAAGTTGAAGATATTGAAGATACTTTAAATGTAAAAAAAGAAAAAAGGAAAGAGAAAGACGATAAAAATAATTCCTCAAAATATGAAGTTAATCTTAGAAATAAGCGAAATAGCAGCGAATTAGATATTACAGAAGAAGATAGTGAAGCATAGAATAGGGGTTTACAGCTTATTGTTGTGATAGTATTATATTAAAAGACGCTAAAAGCGCTTAATTTTTATATTGTAATGCCTCAGGATCCAGTTGAGGAAATTAAAAATCGTTTAGATATTAAAGAGGTAGTAGGCGACTATATACGGCTTGAAAAAAGCGGTATAAACTATAAAGCCCTCTGCCCCTTTCACAAGGAAAAGACCCCTTCTTTTTTTGTATCGCCAACACGTCAAATGTGGCGATGTTTTGGTTGTGGTGTGGGGGGAGATATGTTTACCTTTATTGAACAAATAGAAGGCTCAGATTTTCCTGAGGCCTTAAAACTTTTAGCAAAAAAGGCGGGTGTTGAAATAAAGCGCATGGATCCTAAGATCTATAGCGAAAAAAATAAGAGCTTAGAGATTTGTGAGCTTACAGCTAAATTTTTTAATTATCAACTTGAAAGCAAAAATGGCAAATTAATAAAACAATACCTGAAAAAAAGAGGTATAACTAAAGATAGTATTGATATTTTTAAGCTTGGATATGCTCCCGTAAATTCTAAAGGATTAATAAAATTTCTAAAAGATAAAGGTTATAGCTATAGTGATATGGAAAAAGCGGGTATTGTATTTAAATTACAAAGTTCCGGACGCTATGTGGGAAGATATGGAGGCAGAATTATTTTTCCTATATCAAATACGGCAGGGCATATAGTAGGATTTGGAGCGCGAAAATTAACTGAAGACTTAGCTAAAAAGATGGAGAGAGAACTAAAAGAAGATAGTGCAAAATATATAAATACACCTCAGACAAATATATACGATAAAAGCAAAATTTTATATGGACTGGATAAAGCAAAAATAGCAATTCGCCAAAACGACCGTTGCATTGTAGTTGAAGGGTACACAGATGTTATTTTGGCGCACCAAAACGGATATCAAAATGTTGTAGCTTCCAGCGGCACTGCCCTTACCCAGTATCAATTAAACCTTATACAGCGCTTTACAGATAACCTATATACATGTTTTGATATGGACGCTGCTGGGGACATGGCCACAAGACGCGGTATAGACCTTGCACAAAATATAGGATTTGATGTTAGAATAATAGCTCTGAATGGAGGTAAAGACCCTGCTGAGGTTATAGCAGAAGATAAAAAGGGGTGGGAGGGCGCTGTTAAAAATGCAAAATCTATTACACAATTTTATTTTGATAGCGCCATAGCCCAACATGATAAAACAACCCCTGAGGGCAAAAGAAAAATAGCCGCACAACTGACTCCTATAATCGCAAATATTCCCAGTAAAATAGAGCAATCACATTGGGTGCAAGAACTTGCCGATAAATTAAATGTTGATCAGGACTCTGTATGGAAAGATGTTGAAAATGCAAAAAAACAAGAAGGTTCAAAAAATAACGATATAGAAGACAGCCCACAAAATAAAAAAAGGGCTATAAACAAAAAGGAGGCGCTTGAGCGAGAAATAGTAATGTACGTATTAAAATCACCGGCTAACTTAAAGACGCTGGATAAATACAAAATTTCCACATCAGAATCAGATATATTGGGTATAATAGATGTATTGCGCGAAGTTAATGACACAACAAAGCTATTAAATAAACTCGATAGCAAAAAAAGGGAGTTGGTCGAAGGTATTTTATTTGAAGCAGAAGTATTTGCTCGTGAATGGTCCGTGGATGAATTTACAGTTATTTTAGGAAATTATAAAAAAGTTTTACTTGATGAGGAATTGCAAGAACTAGAACAGCAAATAAAAGAAATAGAAAATAGGGGAGAGGAAGAAAAAACAAAAGAGTTATTAGATATTTTTAATAAAAAGGCCCGCCAAAGGGCAGAATTAAATTAAAGGTCATAAAACAAATTTACAAATGGCGAAAAAATCAACAAAAAAATCAACTACAAAGAAATCAAGTTCCGGTAGCAAAAGAAAGAAAACCTCTTCAGGAGGTAAAAAAACTGCTTCAAAAAAGCGGAGTACAAAATCTACAGCAAAAACTAAAAGAACTAAAAAAACAAGGAGCAGACCCAAAGAGCACAAAGCTCCGGCTCAAAGAAAAAAGAAGTCAAGAAGAAAACCTTTAAAAGCTGAAGATTACGAAAGAAGTGAGTTTAAAAAAAGCTGGCGGAAGGGAGTAGAAGCGCTTTTTGAACGAGGTCTTCAGCGTGGCTTTGTCACATATAACGAAATTCTGCATTTTATTCCCAAAGCAGAAAAAGATATTCAAAGTCTAGAGCTTTTATATGATGAATTAGCTAACAACAGTATAAAAGTTAGGGAATCACAGGATTTACTACAGGAAAAACCTGATAAAGATCTTGAAAAAAAGTTTGAAAATATAGATTTCAAAAGTTTACCTTTTGATTCTGTTCAAGCTTATTTGCGTGAAATAGGAAGAGTACCTTTTCTTACCGCTGATGAAGAAAAGGAATTAGCGCGCAGAATTGAAGAAGGAGATGAGGAAGCCCGTAAAAAACTTGCACTTGCAAACTTACGCCTTGTTGTAAGTATTGCCAAAAAATATGTTGGCAGAAGCCCAACCTTAACCCTGCTTGATCTAATACAGGAGGGTAATATTGGCTTATTTAAAGCAGTTGAGAAATTTGACTATAGAAAAGGCTATAAGTTTTCAACATACGCAACTTGGTGGATACGCCAAGCTGTAACACGCGCCCTGGCAGATCAGGCACGTACAATCCGCATACCTGTACATATGGTGGAGACAATTTCTAAGTATACACAGGTTAAAAGACGCCTTCTGCAGGACTTGGGAAGAGATCCTCTGCCTGAAGAAATAGCTCCCGAAATGGGTATTAGCGTGGAAAAAGTGCGCCATATACAGAAAATATCTCAAGATATAGTTTCATTAGAGGCGCCGGTGGGCGATGATAGCGATGAATCAAGCGTTCTTGGCGAATTTGTTAAGGATGAAAAAGAATTATCTCCAAAAGTTGTTGCCGGACGCGAACTTTTACGTGAACGTCTTGATGACATAATAGCTGATCTATCAGCAAGAGAGCAGAAAATATTGCGTATGCGTTTTGGACTTGAGGACGGCGTAACCCATACACTTGAAGAGGTAGGCAAAGAGTTTGGAGTAACGCGTGAGAGAATTAGACAAATTGAAGCAAAAGCCCTTGAAAAGATAAGAAAACACGATAGATCAAAAACTTTAGAAGGATATTAGAAAAGAAAAAGAGCCCCGAAAGGGGCTCTTTAGATTTTTAATTTTTAGTTCTTAATTACTAAAGTGCCTCTTCCATTATCTCAAATTCATCTTCAAGTAGGCGGGTAATTAAGAAGTTTTGTCTTACGCTTTCATGAGCTGCTTTACCTATTTTTTTTGCAAGCTCAGGTTCTTCAAATAATTTAATAATGCGCTCAGCTGCCTCTCCCGGTGTGTTCACCAAAAATCCATTTTCCCCGTCTTTAATTTGTAATTTAATTCCACCAACATTTCCTCCTATCACGGGAGCTCCTTTCCACATTGCTTCAGTTACAGTAAGGCCGAAACCTTCTCGTATTGATTTCTGCAGGACAATATCAGATGAGCGCTGAAGCGCGTTTTCCAGGTATTTATTTTCCTCCCCGATATTGCGCTCAGTAATTAAATATATATCCGGATCCCCCTTTGCTTTCTCTTGAACTTTCTGCAACATTACAAGAGCCTCGGGATCATCTGCTGCTTCAATAACCCCGGCCATAGCAAGCTGTAAATTAGGTATATCCTTTTTAGCTATGTAGTAGGCATCAATAACGCCCAAAGGATCTTTCCAGGGGTCATAGCGTGAAACCTGTGTTATAAGCGGCCTATCGGGAGATATGCCAAGTGCAACCAATATCGTTCTACAAAGATCTCTGGGTATATCTATATTTTTAGGAGAAAGAGGGTCTATCGCGGGAGGACTTATAATAATTTTTTTGCGAGGCAGTTTATCTGATACAAAATCCTCTAAACTAAAGACTATTTTTGTATATTGCGATAAAAATGGATTAATAAAATCCATAGAATCCTGATTTGGCTCGCTGGAATCAATATGTATTCTGCCTACAGCAGGAGGAGGATTATCTATAAATTCAATAGATGCCAAGGGCTGAGGGTCATGTATCATAAGTATATCTGCTCCAAAATCATCAATTGCCTTTGCAAGTTTTTTGTTATAATTTAAATAATAATCTTTTTCTGCTTTAGTCAAACCTACCTCAGAACCCTGTAGAGAATTGTGCAATTTCTTCGTTATTTCAAAAAGCTTCATATCGGGCTTTATGTAATACCAGGAACTATCAAGCCCTAAGCTACGTTGCAAAGGAACAAAAGTTTTTAATATTTCTGCAACTCCACCTCCCTGGGGTGTCGCATTGATATGTAATATTTTTTTATCTTTAAATTTTTCAGCTGATTGTAACAACTTCTCGTATCTTTGAGAGTCGCAAAATTGCTTGTAATCTTCAACGTTTTTTTCTAAAAGCTTTGTTTTTATAAGCATATTTTCTTTAATTAATTTGTTTTTACTACCTTAACATGCACCCAAAGGTATTCTCAAGGTGATGTTTTCCCCATAATTAATTGCCTTAAAGTTATGATATAATGAAAATATGAAAGATGATAATGAAATTTTAGCAGCGAGGAACTGTTTTCCTTACGAACATATAAAAACAGATAACCCCTCATTTTCTGAGTTACAGGATAATCCTGTGGCCTTTTTTTGTTCAGAGTATGGCTTAGAACAAAAGCTCCCTATATATGCGGGGGGATTGGGAGTTTTAGCAGGGGATTTTGTTCTTACCGCAGGTGAAATGGATTTACCGCTTGTAGCCATAGGGCTTATGTATAATAAGGGATTTCCAGCCTACGGAAAGGAAGATCAAGAGTTAAATCCACAAGATGGAGGATTTTCTATATTAAAAAATGACGAGGGTAGAGAAATTATTTTAGATATTGAAGCCGGCGACGATGTTATATATGCCCGTGTTTGGGTACGAGCATACAATAGCGCCCATGTTTTTTTGCTGGACACAGATATTGAGCGTAACCCGAAAGAATACAGAGCTATAAGTCATTATTTATATTCTACTGATTTTCCAACAAAACTTTTACAGGATTTTATGCTGGGAGTAGGTGGAGTTAAGCTTTTGCGCTGTTTAGATATTCAGCCCAAAATATACCATGCAAATGAAGGGCATGCATCCTTTGTTATGATGGCTCTTGCCGTAGAGTATATGCATGATAATCCTGATATAACAAGTTTACATGAGGCAATTAAGATAGTTAAGCGCAATATAGTTGGAACAAAGCATACTATACTTTCAGGCGCTGGTCTTCATTTTGATAGGGAAACGCTTATGGGTATAGTAGATAAATATCTAAAACGCCATGGAGTGCGCTTTGAAGATTTCTTTGTTTATGGAGCAGATAAAGCTCATGGTGAAGATATATTTTCTACAACAAAACTGCTTATAACCGGATCTGCAAGAGCTAATGCTGTAAGCTTGCTTCATGCCACCTTTGAAAAGCGGGACCACCCTCATAGCAAACTTCTGGCAATAACAAATGGTGTTTGTGTTTCAAGGTGGCGAGCGCCCGAGTGGGGTGACAGGGGAATAGGCCAGCTTACAGACAAGGATAT
>JAWVZY010000018.1:0-15619 GCA_033721955.1 Candidatus Spechtbacterales bacterium | reverse complement strand
TAGGCAAAACTTTATGAGGTTCTGTTGTAGCTAATATAAACATGGCATGGGCGGGAGGTTCTTCAAGTGTTTTTAGAAGCGCGTTAAAGGCCTCTTTTGTGAGCATGTGTACCTCATCTATTAAATATACCTTTTGCTCCCCTACAGATGGAGAAAAACGCACCGCTTCTTTAAGCTGGCGTATTTCATCTATACCACGATTGCTTGCGGCATCAACTTCTATAAGATCCACAAAACTGCCCGCGTCTATAGCAAGGCAATTATTACATTTTGCGCATGCATCGTTTTTGCTCTCAGTACAGCTAAGTGCCTTAGTTAAAAGACGGGCCATTGTTGTTTTACCTGTGCCTCGGGGACCTGTAAATAAGTACGCATGGGCAACCTCGTCCATTTTAAGAGCATTTTTAAGCGTGGTAACTACATGCTGCTGACCTGTGATTTCAGAAAAATTTTTTGGACGATGTTTTCTATATAATACTTTTGACATATGCCATTATTATACTAGATAAACTTAAAAAAATAAAATAAAAAGACCCCGTTTATAAAAACGGGGTTTGAAATTTATAGAGCTTCTTCAATTGAGCCCTCGTGAGGTCCTACTACCGCAAGGTGCAGATTATCGGGGGCAAATACATCGCTTACCACCCTGCCTATATCTTCGGCTGTAACTTTTTCCAAGCTTTCAAGTATTTCATCTATTGTGGTGACCCGGCCCAATTTGGTATATTCCTGTACCAAAAAGCTGGCCATACTATGATAATCGCTTTTCTTTCTCAAAAAATCTATTCTACGCATATTCTTTACTTTTTTAAGCTCTTCATCAGATACGCCCTCTTCGGAAATTTTTATAAGTTCATAACGTATTACCTCTATAGCTTCGCGGAGTTTTGAAGGTTCAGTTCCTGCATAAACCCCCGCATAACCTGTATCGCTATTGGAGAAACCAAAAGCGTAAATACTATAGGCAAGGCCTCTCTGTTCACGAACCTCTTCAAAGAGGCGTGAACTCATGCCTCCGCCCAAAATACCTGTCGCTACATACAGCGCCATTCTATCGGCAGATGCAGCGCTTAAGCTTCTGGCCACAAGAACCATCTGGCTCTGGGGTATATCTCTGTATTCAACAGACAACTTCGGGAGTTGAGTGTCTATATCTTCAAGAGGGAATATTTTTGGCGGCTTTATCTGTGGAACATCCTTGTAGTAATTATTGAGAATATCCATAGTTACATCCAGCGAGGGAAATTTGCCGGATGCCACGACTACCAGATTATCTCTATTGAAGTATCTCCTATGCCAATATCTGAGCTTTCTGGGTGTAACAGAACCTACAGATTCTCTTGTGCCCAAAATATTACGCCCTGCTGCCTGATCCCCATAGAGCATTGGAGCTATAAGCTCAAATACATAATCTGAGGGATCGGACTCATACATGGCCATTTCTTGAAATACAACGTTTCTTTCCTTGTCTACATCTTCACGGCGCATCACAGAATTGATTATTTGATCGCTCATGATATCTGCGACCTGCCTGAACTTTTCATGGACTGTATCTATATAGAAACAAATAATCTCTTTACCTGTATAGGCGTTATGTCTTGCTCCCATCTCTTCAAGTTCAATAGCTATGTCTTGAGCTGTTTTTCTCTTTTTTGTGCCTTTGAACATCATGTGTTCGAGAAAATGCGACATTCCATTGCGCTCTGCGGTTTCATACCTGCTTCCGGCGTTTGCCGCGCACATGTGCACAAAAAAGTCATCAAAAGATGAAGGCAGCAAAAACACGGGGATTCCGTTATCGAGCTTTCTTTCAATTATTTCCATCCTGGCCTCCTTTTGCCAATTTAAAATCCATTTGGCGGGATGCGGTTAATTTAGACCTCCTTTTAAGGTACGGAAAAGTGCGCTTACTATACCATAAAATTAAAAAAATGCAAATAAAAACCCGCCTTCGTAGCGGGTTTGAGTACTATCTCTTGATGGTCTGTTGTCTGTGCGGTCCTACCGAAATATACCTTGCCTTTGTATTCATTGCCTCCTCTACTGTTCTTATATACTTTTTGGTATTTTTGGGAAGTTTTCTGTATTTAGTTATGTCTGTAAGCGGGTCTGTCCAAGTTTTCATAGCCTGCGTATATGCCCGGCCACCCTCCAGGCCACATACAGGCACAGAGCACATTGTAGCGCGACCTGTAGAATGTACACTACAAGAGGCATAACCTACGCCAACGTGCAATTCGCTCATATAGCTTAAAATATCCAATTTGGTTATAGCAAGTGATGTAAAGTTATTGAGCTGATCTGCATATTCCAATAGCGGCAGATCCAGCCATCCGCACATGCGCGGCCGACCTGTTGTAGCGCCAAATTCATTTCCAAACTCACGCAACCTTTGGTCTAATTCGTCCTCAAGTTTTGTAGGAAAGGCACCGGCGCCAACGCGCGTACTATATGCCTTTACCACAGCTATCCTCTCTGTAATCTCAGAAGGAGGTATTCCCGAACCCTGAGAAAGCCCGGCAATGCCACAAGCTGAAGAGGTAACAAACGGATAGGTACCGTGGTCTATATCCAGAAGCACGCCTTGAGCGCCTTCAAGTAAAATATTTGAACCCGCTCTCCTGTGTATGGCTATTAGCTCTTCAGAATCGCCTATAAGATCGGATATCAACTTAACGCTTTGCATATACTCATGCAGGGCTTTTTGAGAATCCCCGTAAAAATGAGCTCCATAGATATTGTTGAGCAAGCGCCTGTTCTCATTAAACGCTTCAATGAATAACCTTTCGAAATTAGACAATAAAAGATCTCCCGCGCGCAGACCGCGCCGGGCATATTTTGCTGAAAAAACCGGGCCCATACCCCTTTTGGTGGTACCTATTTTTTTACCTTTAGAGCGTTTCTTTTCTTCTGCCTCATCAAGCATAATGTGCCAAGGCATTACAAGGTGTGTTTTTCTGCTAATAAGCAGGTTTTCAGCTGCTACCCCTTCCTGCCTGAGCTCTGTTATCTCACGGGCAAGCGTTGGAACATCAAGCGCGCATCCGGCGCCTATTATATTTACGGTGTCGGGATTAAATATACCCGCCGGAACTATGTGCAGCTTTGCAACCCCATCTTTCATATCTTTGGTATATTTGTTTTGTATTGTATGGCCGGCGTTATTGCCACCTGTAGCCCGTATTACAAGATCCGCGTTTTCTGCTAAAAGATCTACTATCTTTCCCTTGCCTTCATCACCCCACTGGGCGCCTACTACTGCTGTTACTGCCATATTGGCCTCCTTTCGCCAAATCCTTTCAATAAAAAACGCCATCAAGTATATGATGGGTTTTTAATGTTCTGGCTATATTATATTACATCAAAAATATTAAAGCAATTCCACCTGTAAATAAAAGGAAATGCAATATGTCATATTTATGTTCACTCCTGTGGTGTATGGCGGGAATCAGATCTGAGAGAGAAATGTATATAAATACACCCGCGGCAACAGCAAGAATATAAGGTATTACTGCCTCAACTTGCTGGAGGGCGAAATAAGCAATAATAGCTCCGAGTAAACTTGAAAGGGCCGTTGCGAAATTTAAAAGAAGTGTTTTCATTTTATCAAAACCGCTGCTTATCATTACTCCAAAATCCGCTATCTCCTGGGGCACCTCATGAGCTATAACCCCAACAGCAACACCTACACCTAAAGAAAAGTCAGCAAGAAACGCGGCCGCTATTACAACTCCGTCAACAAAATTATGTATGGAATCACCTGTAAGTAAAAGATAGGCATGTGCCTTATTTACCTTATGACCTACGTGTTCTTTGCTATGTTCTTCAGCTTCAAAGCGATGGTGGTGGTACCACCACAAAAACCTCTCTATCACAAATAAGACTGAGATGGCGGCAAGAGCTGAAAATGTTACTTTACTTAGGTCGCCCAAACCCTCGAAGGCCTCGGGTATTAGATCCAAAAAACCAACCCCAAGCAAAACACCAGCGGCAAAACTTATCAAAAACAGTGATATTTTGCGAGTAAAGTTTTCCCGCCACAATAAAAAAACACCTCCTACCATTGAGAATACACTGCCAAGAATTGTAAATAAAATTATCCAGAGTAGCATGGTGTTATTATTTAGGTTTCATTGTAGGGAAAAGTATCGCCTCTCTCAAAGCGTTAGAACCGGTTAAAAAGGCGGTTAGGCGGTCTATACCCATACCAAACCCAAAAGCGGGCGGCATGCCGTATTCAAGGGCCTCTAAGAAGTCCTCATCCATGAATTGGGCTTCATCATCCCCACTTTTGCGAAGCTTTTCTTGTTTTTCGAAAAATTCCCTCTGTACCACAGGATCATTCAACTCTGAATAACCCTTTACAAGCTCCCAACCGGCAATTACAAGCTGTATGCTTGCGGCATACCCGGGCCTATCTTCAAGTGGCTTTGCAAGGGGTATCATTTCTGAGGGATGATGTATAACAAAGGTCGGTTCCTGTATTTTAGGCAAGCAATATTTTTTATATATCATATCTGCAACCTCTGCTTTTGAATGAACCTTTTTCTTTATTTCAACGCCAAGCTCTTTTGCCTTTTTCTTTAAAGTTTTCATGTCGTAATCATCGTAATTTATATCAGCGTGTTTTTGAAGCAATTCATTAAATTCTATCCTCTCAAAAGGCGTTTTAATATTAATTTCCTCACCGCCATATTCTATTTTGCTTTTACCATTAACCTTTTTTACTACACTTGCTATAAGCTCTTCCGTTAATTTCATCCCCTCTTTGTAATCAGCGTATGCCCAATAAAACTCGAGCATAGTAAATTCGGGGTTATGCGAATAATCAACTCCTTCGTTACGGAAGTTGCGCCCAAGCTCATATACTTTTGGCATTCCCGCTACAAGCAGGCGCTTTAAATAAAGCTCGGGTGCAATACGCAAATACATATCAAGATCTAAAGCATTTAGATGTGTCTCAAAGGGTTTTGCACTAGCCCCTCCGGGTATCATTTGGAGCATTGGTGTTTCTACTTCTATAAAATTCTCGCCTTCAAGAAAATTTCTGCATTCAGAGACAACAGCAGAACGCTTTTTAAAAAGCTCGCGAGCCTCCTCGTTCATTAAAATATCCAAATAGCGCTTGCGGTACCTCTGCTCCACATCTTTTAGACCGTGCCACTTTTCGGGAAGAGGCCTAAGTGATTTGGTTATTACCTTAAACTTTCTAACGCCTATGCTCTCCTCTCCCCTTTTAGTTTTAAAAGCAGTTCCCTCTACGCTAAGAAAATCACCTACATCTACAAATTCGCCTATGCGCTCGTATGCGGCCTTACCCATAGAATCTTCGCGAAAAACAATTTGCATGGTTGCAGTGCCGTCATAAAGCTCGCCAAATGTAAGCTTTCCATGCTCGCGCCTGCTCATAAGGCGCCCCGCTACCTCTAAAAGCTTTTCTTCCTTTTCAAGTTTTGTAAAAGAATTTAAAACCTCTGCAAGCGACTGTTCCCGCTTTACTTTGGCGGGATACGGATAATCATTACGCTCTTTCAATACTTTTCGTTTATTTAAGCGATTTTTTATTATTTCTTTTAATGTTTTGGTCATATAGGTATTTTATTGCAAATAGGGCAATTATGCAATGAAAAACCCTGCATAAAACAGGGTTTTGTGTATTAGAGATCAATTACCCGATACTCTTTTTCATTTTTTTCTATTAATTCTTCGCGCATTTTGCGGGCAAGATTTTGGCGTGATCTTGTTGCTAATTCTTCTGCCTCTTCACGCTCCATGTCGGGATTTGCATAAAGAAAATTTTGCACCATTTCTTCAGTGCGCTCTTCGTTATATAAACCATTATCCAGTTGCCGTTCAACTTCTTCGGCTACCACACGCTCCATATCTGAGCGGGCAATAATAGGAAGACCTGTATAGCGTTCTTCATAGGGCACTTTCTCAATTGCCCTTCTGGTTGCCTCAAATTTCTCTGTGGCCAGGATCTCACGCTCATACCACCCCTCCAAAATAGTGAGGTGCTCTTTGGCGCTGTGGCCGCAGGGAAGTTCGTATTTTCTATCACAATCAGCATCGCCACAACGGCAAACATGTTCATGCTCGCCCTCATGGGACTGTGCTTGTGCAATTTCCTTCTCTACATACAGCTTGAAAAACGGAACGATCGCAGTGAAAAAACCAAAATCATGCTGAGCCGGAGTGATCTTAATGCCCGGAGGCAATTCAAGATCGCTTTTGGCCAATTTGTATTCTTTCTCTACTGCCTCAAAGCTGGTTAAATAACTTCTGAGAATAGAGTTTTCTTCACGCATAAGGCCTGTTCTTGAAATGCCTGTAAATATCTGAAAAAAAACATGGGCTTCAAGAGCACCAAACCTCCAAACTTCTCCCGGAGAGGGAGGCCTGGGCGCGTTTCTTTTTATATATTGCCCAATAACTTCACCAATATCCATTTCTAATCTCCTTTGTTAGGTACGAATTGCCCCTAATATACTACAGAATATGCTTTATGTCAAAAATAAAAAACGACTCGTTTATGTGAGTCGTTTTTTAAGCAATTTTTGTGATGCGATATCTTTTCTTCCCCTTTGGTGTATGCACTTCTATATTTTCTCCCTTTTTCTTACCCAGCATTGCCTTGCCCATGGGTGAGGTGACCGATATTTTGCCTTCTCCGGCATCTGCCTCCTCTGAGCTTACAAGCATTATCTTTGATTTTTTGTTTGACTGGGTGGCGTATTCTACCTTGGCACCAATTTCAACTATATCTTTATTCCTTCTCTTTATTACTTTTGCGTTTCTTATCTTGTGCTCTAATTCTTCTATCCTATTTTCGAGCGCGGTTTGTGCCTCTTTTGCCGCCAGATATTCAGCATTCTCATCCATATCACCTTGTGTTGCCGCTTCTTTAAGCCATTTAGCTATTTCCCACTTTTTTTCTGTCTTTAGTTTCTCAAGCTCTGCTTTCATTTGCTTGAGTCCCTTTTGTGTAAAATATTCTTCCATAAAAGGAAGCGCAAAATACAAACAACTTTTATTTTACGCTTGATTTAATTTTGTTAATTCCCTCCTATTGATCCTCTGCTACTCCCGCAGGTTCAGGTTCTGTTGCCTGCTCCTGTTGTGTATCGGGAATTTCAGGGATATCTTCTACAGGTTCAGGATATAACTCCGGATACCTGTCTTTGAAATAAACGTCAAATATTTCTTTTGCTACGCGAACAGCGTTATTACTGCTCTGTCCTTCCTCTAAAAGCACGGTCACTGTTACTTCAGGATCCTCATACGGAGCAAATCCTGTAAACCATGCGTTATTCTTTATTCCCGATGTCTGAGCTGTACCTGTTTTACCCGCAACACTAACCGGTAATTGCTGTAAATATACACCAGAACCGATAAGAATTGCTCTCCTCATGCCTTCTCTTACAACGTTAAGTGATTCTGCCTCAAGGAAGTTATCATTTATTATATCACTATTTTTTACTTCCTGTATAACGTTATCCTGTGTATAAATTTTTGATACAACATTGGGCCTGTAAAGTGTCCCTCCATTAGCAAATACTGACGTGGCTGCTGCCACTTGAAGAGGTGTTGCCAGAATATCACCCTGGCCAATACTTACATTGTAAGTATCTCCTATAGACCATCTTTCATCTTTTTTATTTCTTTTCCATTCGGGGGTTGGAACCAGACCCTCTTCCTCTGCCGCAAAATTAATGCCCAGTTTGCTGCCCCATCCGAACTCAGATAAATACTCGGCTATCTTGTCTATTCCCAGGCCTCTCTGCTCCTGATACCCTCCACCTATTGTATAAAAATATACATTAGAAGATACAGCAATTGCCTCCCTCATGTCAACAGGTCCGTGGTTTTTCCAGTCGTTAAAACGGTAAACAACAGAGGGATCATACACGCTGGGTACTGTAATATATCCGTGCGTATTTATTATCTTGCCCGGACTTATAATCCCCTCCTCAAGAGCTGATGCGGCAATTAAGGGCTTAATTACAGAACCTGTAGCATATTCACCCGAAGTTACTCTGCTAAATAACGGATTGTCAGGATCTTCAAAATATATATCAACCTGGTCATTTGTCAATCCCCTGGCAAAATGATTGGGGTTAAAATCAGGTAAACTTACCATCGCTAAAATATTTCCTGTATTAGGGTCCTGAACAACGGCCGCGGCAGAATCTATGCCATAGGTAATTAATGCCTCTTCTAATATTCTGTGAGTTTCTGCCTGAATATGCGAATCTAATGTAAGCTCTATTGATGCTCCCAGCTCTGCAGAACGCAATAATTTCTCACGTATCACATCTCCGGTCGCGCTAACAAATTTAGCAAAAAGCCCTTTTTTACCCTTCAAGAATCTTTCAAAATAAAATTCAATACCTTTTTTGCCTATATTATCGTTTAAGGTATAGCCCGAATATTCGCTCAATTCTTCGGGTGTTACAGAGGCGGTAAATCCCATAAGGTGTGAAAATAGGTTATCGTAAGGATATACACGCAAAGGATGTTCGGCTAAGGAGAGTACGGGAAATTCCTCAAGCATATATTTTATCTCAGACACTTCCTCCTCTGTTAAATTTTTCATCAATAAAAGCTCGGCTAAATCCCTCTCTTTAGCGCTTTTCATGCGCTCATAGAGATAATCATAAGAAAAGTCCTCAAAAGTATCCGATAAAATAGAGGCGATACCATCTATGTCGCTCTCAGTACTTTTTGAAGGATTAATACTTAAATTAAAAACAACTTCTGAATAAGCAAGGACTTCCCCATCGCTTGATACTATTTGACCTCTTGAGGCCCCAACTTGATGCACCCGCTGAGCATTTGCCTCAGCTAAATTTTTAAACTTAGTACCCTCAGTTAATGAAATAAACAAAGTATAGGCGCCCAGAAACAAAAGTATACCAAATATACAAAGAAAAAATATACGAGTACTTAAAGGGTTTACAGGAACCTCTAACTTATTATCATCTGCCTCTCCCGATAAAGGGCTTGCGACATCGCTAAATACGTCTTCGGGCGTTATATCGCCACTCGCATTAATAGGCACCCTTAGATCAGATGGGTGCTTTGCGCGTTTTATTCGTTTAAAAATAGACATGAGGAGGTCACCTGAATTATTAATTAAAACCGGGCGGTTTGTCGTTATAATTCATATCTACAAGCACTTCTTTAAGCTGGTCAAGATCTTCTAATACTATACCTGTACCGCGGGCAACTGCTGTGAGAGGATCTTCGGTTATATGTACAGGAATTTGTGTTTCTTTTTGTATAAGCTGATCAAACCCGCGAAGTAAACTGCCGCCTCCTGCAAGCACTATCCCCTTTTCCATAATATCGGCTAAAAGTTCCGGTGGGGTTTGTTCAACGGTGCCTTTAATTGCTTCAGTTAGATCTTCTACTGAGGATGCAAGGGCGGCACGTATATGCTTATCTTCAACTATTATTTCTTTGGGCAAGCCGCTTATAAGATCACGTCCCCGCATAGGATAGGTAAGGGGCTCCTCTACAGGAAGTGAAGAACCAATTTCCATTTTTATAGTTTCTGCGGTTCTCTCTCCTAAAAGAAGGTTAAATTCATCACGGGCATAATTTATAATATCTTCGTTAAGCCGATCACCTGCTATGCGCAGAGATCTGGCAACTACTATACCTCCCAAAGATATAACAGCAACCTCTGTTGTTCCACCTCCAATATCGATTATCATACTGCCATGAGGTTCCTGTACATCAAGCCGGGCGCCTATGGCAGCGGCCATTGGCTCATCTATTAAATATACCTCGCGGGCACCGGCGGCTTTGGCGGCATCTTCAACCGCTCGTTTTTCAACCTCTGTAACACCCGAAGGTATACCAACCACTACTCGAGGGCGAGGTAAGAATCGCATAGGATCTGAAGAGTGCACCTTATCAATAAAGTATTTGAGCATTTGCTGTGTTATTTCAAAATCTGAAACTACACCATCTACAAGAGGACGTGATGCTACTATGTGTGCGGGAGTTTTGCCTACCATGCGCCTGGCTTCTTCCCCAATAGCTAAAACGCGGCCTGTTTTTTGGTTTATAGCAACTACAGAAGGCTCATTTATAACAATGCCCTTTTTACCCACATAAACTAAAGTATTGGCCGTTCCAAGGTCAATACCTATATCCTGTGAGAAATTGCCTAAAATTTTATTTAACATAATAGTCGCTAAGCTGTAATTTTCGATGCCTAATTTCTAATTCAGAAAATAATTAAGCATTAGTAATTATTAATTAGTCATTTTGTTTAAAAAAGCATCGATATCTATAACTTTCTCATCATCACTGTCTCTTGCCTTAACTTCAACGCCTCCGCCTTCCAAACTCCTCTCACTGACAACTACTCTTTGAGGAATTCCTATTAAATCGGCCTCAGAAAACTTTTGTCCCGCTGAAATATCTTGCCTGTTATCATATAGCACTTCTACGTTTTGGGCAAGTAGTTTTTCATATAGTTTATCGGCTTCTTTTTCGCCCCCCGGAAGTGCCAATAAGTGCACGCTGAAAGGCGCAATCTCGGCAGGCCAAACTATACCATTTTCATCCGCTAAAACCTCAACTATAGCCCCCATAAGCCGACTAACGCCAATTCCATAACTTCCCATAATTACAGGGTGGCTTTTGCCATCTTCATCAAGGTATTCAAGGCCTTCAGCTTCTGAAAAGCGGGTTCCGAGCTTAAATATATTACCTACCTCAATTGCCTTAACCTCTTCAAGGTCATCTTTTTTAAGATTTAGTTCTGCCAATACCTCATCTGTGTAAACCTCCTTGTTTACAGCTAATTCCTTTTTGCGATCCAGATAAATAATATCCTCTCCCGCATCAGATAATGTCTGGAACTCATCACTAAATTTAGTAAACGGTTCACCATCTGCAAAGGTGCGGAAAGTTTTATCGCCTATTCCGCAGCGCTCAAATACCTTCATATAGGCATCAGCACACTTTTCATGAAATTCCTCCAGCTCTTTCTCGCTTTGTACAAAAGAGTAAAGATCTTTCATTAAAAATTCCCGACCACGCATAAGACCGCTTTTTGCCCTGAGTTCATTTCTAAATTTTGTCTGTATCTGATATGTAAAGCGAGGCAAATCCTTATATGAAGAAATATGCTGGCGCATAAGATTTGCAAGAGGTTCTTCGTGCGTATTTGCAATACCCACCTCTGTGCCTGTAGCAAGTTCTGTTTTAAACCAAATATCCATTGCCTCATCACTCCACCTCTCACTCTTTTTCCATATTTCAGGATCCTGCAAAGTAGTTAAAAAAACTTCCTGCCCGCCTATGGCATTCATTTCTTCTCTTATAATGTCTGCTATTTTGTTTAAAACGCGAAGACCCATGGGCAACATTGAATAAACCCCTGCCATTTCTTTATGGATAAACCCGCCGCGAGTAAGCAGTATTGCGTTTTTTGCAACCTCATCCTTTGGTGCTTCACGTCGAGTTTTTGTAAATAATTCAGATTGGCGCATAATTAAAAGAATTTATTAATATCGTGAATTGTTATAAAAATTATTAAAAGTATAAGAGCTGTAAACCCTGCCGCATTTGCATAATTTTCAAATTTTTGGCTTAAAGGCGCACCTTTAATCTTTTCTGCCACTAAAAAAGCGAATCTGCCTCCATCAAGCGCGGGAAAGGGTACAATATTTATAATGCCCAAGCTAAGCGATATAAGCGCTATAAACTGCAAAATATATACGAGACCTAAATTACGCACGGTACCTGTCATAACCGCAATTCCCACAGGACCCGATACACTCTCGGGCACCTCCCCTGAAGATATCGCAGAACCTATGGTGTCGGCAAATACAGAGACAGAAGCGATGGAAAGATTATATGTGCTTTGAGCACCTTTTACCAATGCCTCATGCAACGGATAATCCACTATACCCACACGAACCAGACTTATACCTGTAGCGCCTTCGCCTTCGGGAATATCTTCCCTGGCAAAAACAGGCACCTCAAGCAATTCGTTGCCCCGCTCTATTGAAAATAAAAGCTCCCTGCCTTTATGGCCTTCAATAAAATCAGATACTGCTTGTGCTGTCATTGCATTTGTACTTTCGGCGCCTGATGTTATTTTTATTATCTTATCCCCGTTTTGAATGCCCGCCTCCTGAGCTGGGGATTCGGGAATAACCCCTATTATCTGTACTGCTATATCACGCGCGTTAGCAGGCGTTTCATCATCTCCTAAAATAGTGGGGGCACCAATAGCGTGCACGGCTGAGAAAAATAAATAAGCAACCAAAAAATTCATTATAACTCCCGCTACAATTACAAGCATACGCTGCCACATAGGGCGTGCAGCAAAACTCCTGGGGTTTTGCCTGTCTTTACCGTCCTCTCCATGCACTCTTACAAAGCCGCCTATCGGAAAAAGGTTAACAGTATATTCTGTCTCCCCCTTTTTAATACCAAAAAGCTTTGGGGGAAACCCAAAACCAAATTCATCTACCTGCATGCCGCTCTTTTTAGCAACAATAAAATGGCCGAACTCATGAGTGAGTACGACAATAGCTAAAATACCTACAAATAGTAAAATCGTTATAAACATAATTAGTGCTCTAAGACCTCTTTTTCTTTTTTATCTACAAGCTCCTGAACTTTTTTATTGTATTCATTAACTATATCCTGTATTTCATCTTTGCGCTGGCGCTCTTCATCTTCTGATGCATCCTCCTTATCCAGGTCCTTAATAGCGTCTTCTCGTATGTTGCGTATAGCCACTCTTGCCTCCTCACCAAGTTCATGCACCTCTTTTACAAGATCCTTTCTGGTTTCTTCTGTCATTGGAGGAAGCGTGAGGCGTATAGAATTGCCCTCTGCCACAGGATTAATGCCCAGATCACTCTTTAATATTGCGGCTTGCAGCGCTTCCATATTGCCTGCATCCCAGGGCTGTATTAATATCTGGTTATTTTGCGGTATAGAAATGCTTGCCACCTGGTTTAGGGGCATATCAGAATCATAAACATTTACTTTTATATCCTCTACCATGCCCGGATTAGCCCTTCCTACTCTAAGCGAGCGTAATTCCTGGCCTAAATTCTCTATTGTTTTTTCAAGTTTGTTTTTTATATCATTCATAAATTTACAGATAAATTATTAAACGCGTATTGAAAGTTAGCATTTGTTGTTGTTGTATTTTTATATATTTTAAGCAAGTTTGCAAGTATGCCGGCATCTGCTTCATTCTCTCTGCAATATTCTATCCACACGCGTAAAATTTCGGCAAGTTCGCCTCTGTTCTTTATTTTCCCATATTTTTCACCAATATTAAAGCGCTCTACCGCAGAACCACTAAGAAAGTTGGCGCAATCCTGCCTATAGGAGTTTATTTTTTCTCTGTACTTTTGGTTATTAGCCAATTTTGCAGCATAAGCGGGCCTGCCACTCCAATGAGCAGACAATTCTTTTACTTTTGAGGTGTCCAATTCTTTTTCTATCACACTATCATTTACATAATTGAACTTTATTTCCACACACCGGGAATGTATAGTTTCAAGTATTTTTTGGCTAAAAGAACTTACCAAAATAAATATTGTATTGCCCTTTGGCTCCTCTATCATTTTGAGCAGAGAATTTGCCGCGTCAACATGCATACTTTCGGCCTGATCTATAATAACTATCTTATACTTTGCGCTATATGGAGTAGTTGAAAGACGTTTTTTAAGTTCTTTTGCCTCTTTAATGGGCAACGGGACTGAAGTTTCTATAATATCGGGGTGATTTTCGCGTTTTTCAATATCCTGTAAAAAATATGCTATATCGCGGGCAAAATTCAACTTACCCACGCCCTCAGGTCCTGTAAATAAAAAGGCGTGAGGCAAAGTATCGTCTTTGCTCATTTTTTTAAATAATTCAAATTGTTTAGGATGAAAAATTGACATTATCTATATTTTGTGCTATTTTTTATGCAGTTCGTACTATTCCCTGAAAGGAGAATAAATGACCGAAGAAAGTATTGAAGTGTATGTCCGACAGATCATAAAAGAAAAAGTTTATGATCTATCGCTACATGTTTTCAGTTTAATAACTTCTGTTGTCATTCTTGTTCTGGTATATGTGGAAGTTGCCAAGGAAAGCAATTTGCTATTTCGGGCAATATTTATTACATCCGGACTTGGGCTTGTCATTCTTGCGACAATCGGCTTTGCCAAAGCCCTGGAAAAACTTATCTCTACAGTTGTCATAATTGACATGACAGATGACAAAACTGCCTATGAGAGATTAGAAAAAATCGGTGAAAATGTTGAAAAACTACAGGTAAAAAGTGAACAGAGCAACAGACTACGCGGCGGCGGACGTACTGAAACTTAAAAGGAGGAAAAATGAATAAAAAGACAAGAGAACAGATACTCAGCGCATCACTGGTTCTGGGATTTGCTTTTGGCTCCATTGTATTTGTAATAAGCATATCTAACAATGTGGAGCTTGCAAATTCCATCTTAGCATATGCTCTTTCAGGGTTGCTTTTTTCAGGAGGTACCTATCTCGTGCTAAAGATACTTGTACTTGCTATAACAGGCGCCATGGAAACAATGAGGCTTCTGGGCAGGCCGGGTTATGGCCAGTCACGCTACGGAGGTCCTGAACGCGATTTCAATATGGCCGGAGAACCCCCTGTACTTCCTCAAGTGCAAGAGCCGGACTTAAGCTCCATTGAAGGCACAGACCAATATGGAAGAGTTACGCGATCCAAAAATGATCCAAAATCCAAGCCGCCCCCGGAACCATCCGGTCCGCGCGTCATGGATTATGAACTGGGTGAGACCAAACAATTCCCCGATTACGACCAGTAGAGAGGAGGTAAAATGATAGAAGAATTAATGAATGCTCCCACGGGCATTAAGATGGCATTTCTGTTTTTCTCAGTATTTCCGATAACTTTCGTTGTAGGAACACTGGGATTACTTATTCATGAAAATATTTCGCGGATTAAGCAAGAGAGGGCTGTGCCCCGCCCGCCCGAAGGCCATACAAGCGCCTAATAACTGCACATTACATACAACGACCCACAAATGGGTCGTTTTTTTTATTAAGTAATAAATTAAGTAATTTATTACTTAATACTTTTTTAAAATAACTGCACCTATTAAGAATACTGGTAAGCTGGAACATCAGCTAAAACTAATGCCCACTACCAGCTAACCGGCTACCTCCCATTTATGTGCAAGCACCCTCTTTAACACCCTCTTAAATTCGTTTCTAAATCTGTCAGTGCTGAACCTGTCTCCTATATTTTTAATCATTGCCTGATTATAATTTGGATAATTTTCTACCATGCGCCTTACCCCGTCTGCCAGAACCGCAGGGTGCAGATCATCAAAAAATTCACCGCTAACACCCTCTACCACGCTCTCAAGTACGCCACCCGCGCGATAAGCAAGTACCGGCTTGCCAAAAACCATGGCCTCCACAGCCGAAATGCCAAAATCCTCTCGGCCGGGATAAATATAGGCAAAGCAATTTTCATAAGCGTGGCGCACTATATCATCGGGCTGGCGACCTAAAAATATTATGTTATCGGCGGCCATGGCCTCTAATTTCTTGCGTTCAGGCCCCTCGCCTATTA
>JAWVZY010000017.1:0-16536 GCA_033721955.1 Candidatus Spechtbacterales bacterium | reverse complement strand
GTTAAAACAGGTGCTCACTGGCTAAAAGAGCTTCTGGATAAAAGCGGTTTCCTTGAGTGGGCGCTAACAAAGGATGATTATCCCTATATACTTGCAAATATACGTGCGCTCACTGATGAGGCAAAACGCGTGCAAGCAGGAAATCCTGAGCTGCGTATACGCGATATACTTGAACATTTCGCAAGCCACAGGCGCCTTGATATACCCCTAAAACCCTCAACCGCCTCACTGGGTCTTGAAAACTCGGTACAAGTAATGACAGCTCATAAAGTTAAAGGCCTTGAATATGAAAATGTATTTATAACACATGCGGTACAGCAGGCATGGGGTAAAAGTAAGCGTAGCCGAGGCCTAAAACTACCGGAGGGCGTACCCGTACCTCAAACAAACCAAGAGGATGAGCGCAAATTATTTTACGTAGCACTAACCCGCGCCAAAAAACGCGCCTACATCACATATTCTAAGGTCTATGCAAATGGCATTGGAGGCACCTCTGAAGACGCGCGCCAAACACAGGCCGCGCTATTTACTGAAGAACTTAAAAAACATATAAACTCAAAGGCCATAGAAAAAGATGTCAGTGAATTCCTTATAAAAGAACTTGAGGAACCAAAACCACACACAGAATTGGAGCAAGAAATAGTAAAAAATATAGTAACATCTGCCTCGTACGCCCTAAACCCGACGTCCCTAAATACATTTTTAGAATGTCCGCGCCAATTTTTATACGAAAAAGTACTTCAGGTACCCACGGTACAAACCTCAAGCTTAACCTATGGAAACGCTGTGCACTCAGCCCTGCAAAGATATTTTGAAATACCTCAAAATGAACGAACGCTGGATAATCTCCTGTTATTTATCACAGAATATATTGAGAAAAATTCAACACTCTCTGAAACTGAAAACAGACAAATGCTTGAACGAGCACGCGAAAATATGCCCGAATATTTTGAAAATACTCTAAAAAATGAAAGCCAGCCCCTATACGTTGAGTATAGGTTTAAAAAGGGCTCTGTTGTATGGGATGATGTTAGAATTGCCGGTATTATAGATAAGATCTCTCCCCTACGGGACGAAGATGTAAAATTTGTAGATTATAAAACATCTCAAAAACATAAAACAAAAAATGCTATCCTGGGAGAAACCAAAGATAAAAACGCGCCTAAAATGCACCGCCAGCTTATGTTTTATAAACTTCTGGCAGAAGCAGATGATACATTCAAACACACCCCCAAGCAATTCGTGCTTGATTTTGTAGAAGTAAATAAGCAAATTGAAGTGCCTATAGAAAATACCGCCTACAACGAATTTAAACAAACATTGAAAGAAGCGTGGAGGCAAATACAAAGTTTAGAATTCCTGGAGAAAGGAGAGTTCTGCCAAGAATGTAAATACTGCAAGCTGCCTGAATAAAAAAATCCCGCTCCGGCGGGATCTTAAATTAATAGTTGTCAGTTAAAGTAATGTGATGCTCTCCTTCTGCCCTGCGGCCTTGCGACCAAAGCAAATAATCCAACTCAACCATACTTATATCTTCATCACGTATATAGCGAAGGGCGTAATAAAGCTCTTCTGTGGCAATATATGTAGCAGCCCTTAAGGCAAATTCCTCTAAACTGTATTCGGGAAGCTCTATTTTATTATCCACCTTATGGGACAATTCATTGCTGTATTTTAATACTCCAAAATGCCTAAATATCTTTGGCACCTGGTAATCAGTTATAGGGCCTATTGCATCCAGCCCTTCAAGTGTTTCAAGCTCTCCCTCCGAACTTCTGGCACGACCCTCATACATGACAACAAATAATCTTGCGCGCTTATCAAAATGAATATACCTAAAAGGTACAGAGCCAGAGCTATATACCTTATGAGTATTTATACCATCCATGCCATAAGCTACTGTCATAGAACTTTTAAGAAAGTTCAATATAAATTTCGCGTCACCATATACATCCAAAATATCACCCAGTGACATATTACCTATATCAAGCAAGTGCAGATAAGAACCCACATCCACAAGATTAGCCCATCTCTTTGAAATAAGAGGCAGGGGTCCGGCATCTGTGCGAAAAATATGCTTTACATCTTTAATGGTCAAATTTTTCAAAACACGGCCACTGTAAATATCAAGCCCATCTTTATAGGCGCGCGAAAGCGCTGCCCACATTCCTTTACTGCCGACGAACAATTGCTCCTCTTCTTCACCTGGAGGCGTCCATGATACTGCAAATTTCTCATGCGAGGGTTCGGTGTAGCAAAAATTAAGGGCATTGCCTATCAAAAGGTGGCGCAAAAATATTTCATTATTTTCAGGAGGAAAATTAGGAAAATAGGGAGGACCCCAATTGGGCACACGAAGTTCTTTTTCTGCAATTTCCTGCGCAAATTGTATCAATTTCTTTCTGTCTACCTTTACATGCTCTTCTATTTTAGATTGCAATGCTTTTATATCCCGGTAATATCTGAATCTCTCTTCACTGAAACCATCCAACATAAAAACTCCTTTGTTATTTAAACTGACGAGAACTAACTTAGAGTATAGTAGAAAAAAATAAAGAAAGCAACAGATATTAAAAAACGGCTCAATTTTGAGCCGTTTTTTAATATAGTCCTTTTAGCGGATCGTCTCTTTCGGGCTTCCCCCTTGCCTTCATAACCGTCCTGCCATATGCCTGGAAATAATAAGCCATATTACCCCAATTCTCTCTGTGGTATAGGTTCATCAGATCTTTTTCAACTTTATCAGGGTTTGACTTGCTTGTTAGTTTAAGTTTTTTGGCAACACGTTTTACATGCGTATCTACTGGGATGCCTTGTGCTATGCCGTAAGCGTTCCAAAGTACGATATTTGCGGTCTTGCGTCCGACTCCGGGCAATTTTACCATTTCATTTATATCGCGGGGCAACTTTCCTCCATATTCATCCCGTATCATGCGCGCACTCTCTGCTATATATTTTGCTTTGCTTTTATAATAATTTACTGAACTAAGCTCGCTTCTGAGTGTTTTAATGTTTGCATCCGCAAAATCATCAACTGTTTTATACTTTTTAAAAAGATCTTTTGTAACTTCATTAACATGTTCATCAGTTGCCTGAGCGCTAAGAATTACAGCGGCTAAAAGCTGCATATTGGTTTTGAAATTCAATTTTATACCCGCATGCGGATATGCGGCCATAAGACGCTTCAAAATGCGCCTGGCTCGTTTTTTCTTTTGTTGTTCAGATTCTCTTGGCATATTAAATATTTATATATGTGTTCCACTTTTCATATAACTCCCTTGTAGCTACCACATCTGCAAAATTATATTCGGCAATTTCTTTATATTTTTTATCTTTAAAGGCCTTAGGTACGTCTTTACCTTCCATGCCGCCCTCTTTAGGGCTTGTTATACCAAAGGCCTGCGTTGCAAAGTGCAACTTTGGCCTGGGGCGCATAGCTCCGTAAAACGAAAGCTGATCTGCAAGGTCAACGTGCTTAGCGCGCCTTTGCATCCCCAAATATCTGTTATCCATTAAATTATGGGTCGGCTTTATTTCATGCACAGCTGAACGAATATGCACAAAGGGGCCATCGAAAAGCCGGCCTGCAAAAGTAACAAATTTGTTATAGTGGCGCGCTATCTCCCAAAAACGATCTAAAATATCTTTCTCACTGCCTACCCGGTATTTTACCGGCTCATCTCCTGCGGGGTTTTCTTCCTCAAAATCTTCTATACCTGAGTCAGGTGCTTGAAAATAAACACCCCCCTTGCCGTCCTGGTCCAATACTGCTATTGAAATTATCTCACCCAAAAAAGGTGAAAAAGGAAAACCCTCCTTTACAGTTTCGAGGGCGCGGTCAAAATCTTCTTTTGTGTGTGATTCCCGCTCAGCCCACTGTTTGAATATTTCCTTTGATTTTTCATCAAATTCATCATACGGCTTCCCTATTGTTTCTATATCAAATACGAGATAACTCATAGTTTTATGTTATCATTAATATAAGTACTTTTCCACCAGAAAGGGGTTGAAATGAAGCGCAAAACACTCAAGATCATGATAATTCACTCTATATTACAGTTTTTTGACTGGCTTACCACAAAGACAGCGCTCACAATACCCAATACAAAGGCGAGGGAGTTCAATCCCATCGCTAAATGGTTCACTGACAGGGATAAATGGGGTACACTGCTTGCCTTAAAAGCTATTGTAATAATTTTTACAACATTAGATGCAACAAAAAAAGATGGCGCTGAATTAGAAAAATTCCATTCCAGTATGAAAAAAATGAACTGGTTCTATGCTTTTGTGGTTACAAATAACGCAAGAATTATACACAAAGTAATACAAAAGAATAAAAAAGAGGGTTAAACCCTCTTTTTCTATTTCTCTATATTGTGTTTTTCAAGATATTCTTTAAGAATCCAGGAGCTTGATTGAATTTTACCTCCACCCACGTTAAATGCCATCTTATAGCCGATTTCATCTGCAGCTGCGCCTTCAAGCGTATTATGTTTTTTGCGATCACCTCCGTTTGCAAAAATGTCCGGCTTTACTTCGCGAAGCGCCTCTACTACGCTCATATCCTTGGGGTTTTCTTCGTGTTTTGTTAAAACTACCTTATCCACACATTCAAACTCTTCAATTATGGCCTTCCTTTCTTGCTCAGGCATAAAAGCATGGTCTTTTTTAGCGCGTATCCAGTTATCGTTATTTATTATAACTACAAGCTCATCGCCAAGCTTTTTTGCAGCACGGAACATTTCAATATGTCCCGAATGCGGCGGATCAAAACCGCCCGATACCGCAACAGTTATTTTTTTAGAAGATTTATTGCCCATAAAAACACGCAAAAAGTTTATTTTGCTATATTATTATACAAAATAAGCGAAAGGTCAAGTTTTAGGCCTTCTCTTTATTGTTTTATTTCGTACTGAAGAGTAACTGTAACTTTTACATCCTGGCTTCCCGGCTCAACGTCAGGGGCAGATGCCTGCTCAGTCGCACCACCAAAACCTACACCCCTATCATACATAGGATAAGGCATAGGAACTCCGCTTGAGCTTTCGTTTACAGAAAGCAAACGACCAAGTTTAAAATCTCCCGCATCAGCTAAACTTTTAGCTTTTTCTTTTGCCCTTTCAAATGCCTTCTCACGAGCTTCTGCCTTAAGCCCTTCGGGATCATCTATAGTAAATCGCAACTGGCTTACGGAATTTGCACCATTTTCCACAACTCCTCCAAGTAAAGTGCCTGTGTTATCTAAGTCGCGCACTTTAATGCTAACGTTTTGGCTTATAGAATAGCCTGAAATTTCAGGCGGAGGACAACTATCCCCGTTGCTTTGCCTGACGCAAGGGAAGTAAGTATAGCGTGGATTTACGTTATAACTTGAAGTTTTAATATCTTTATCTTCAACTCCATTTTCTTTAACATATTCGATGGCACTATTTACCTTCTCTGTATTTTCTTCCTGTAGTTCTGCAAGGTCATCGTCGCCCTCAGTTATTACGCTAAATGAAAACTCAGCTACATCAGGTACCGCAACCACCTCTCCCTCTCCTGAAACAGAAAAGGATGGGGTTTGTTGGTCAACTGATTTTTTTACGCTTTTTGTGATACCCAGTAGCGCTATCACAGCAACTGACATGAGTAATACTCCCGCAATGCCCAAGGCATTTTTTATTGTATTGTTCATAAAATTTAAATTTACTAATAATAATTAATTATACCACCTTTATTTATTTTACCCTATTGCTTGGGCACAATATTAATATGTTCTCCGCCCATAAAAGCTTCCAGATTATCTACGGATGTCTCAAGTATGCGCTCAAGCGCTCCCCAGGTATTAAAGGCGTTGTGAGGGGTAATAACCACATTTGGCATATCAACAAGAAGATGGTTGGCAAGAACTGTTTTCATACTCTCACTTTTAGAATTTTCATCTAAAAGAAACTCCAACTCATCTCGTATTGAACCCTCCTCTTCCATAACATCGATGCCGGCACCCGCCAGGTGCTCATCCTTAAGCGCCTTTACAAGGGCTTCTGTCTGTATAATACCTCCCCTGCTTGTATTTATAAGAAACGCACCCTTTTTAATATCGTAAATTGTATCTTTGTTTATCAAATGGTGGGTTTCATCTGTATGGGGCAGGTGCAAAGTTACAATATCACTGCCTGCAAGCACTGTTTTTAGATCAGCGTATTCAAACCCCAGCTCATCAGCTGCTTCTTTGTTTGGATAAGCATCGAATGCCAGCACATTCATATCAAAACCCTTAGCTATTTGTATTACGTTTCTGCCTATTCTGCCCGTACCCAGCACTCCAAGCGTCTTATCCTGTAAATCTATACCGCGCAAACCTTCTACGCTAAAATTACCTGTTTCACGTATGCGATTAAACCCCTCATAAACTTTACGAGTTAAAGCCAGCATAAGCGCAAAGGTGAACTCCGCCACTGTTCTCTGTCCGTATGAGGGTGAATAAGAAACCTCAATACCCCGCTTTCTGCATTCTTCTATATCTATATGGTCAAAACCTGTTGAGCGCGCGTCAATAAATTTAAGCTCAGGCATTTTATCAAGAACTTTTTTATCTATTGTAGAATCCACAAAAATAGAGATCGCCTCATAATCGGTTTCTTTGGGCATATGGTCGGCATCTATAAATTCGCCAAGGAACTCCTTGTCCATATCAAGTTTCTTAAATTCTTCCAATTGCTTTATATATTCTTTTTCCCAGTCCTCAAGACCAAAAAATGCTACCTTTATCATATTGTATTTATTATATAATAGTTTCGTTTTTATAAAAAATCTACTTTAACGTGACAATCTTTTATAAATTCTGCAAATATTCTTTAAATTTAGTAAGCGCCTTAGATCTTTGGCTTATTTTATTTTTTTCTTCTTTAGAAAGCTCTGCGTAAGTTACATCTGCTACATCGGGTTTGAATATTACATCCCAGCCAAAACCGCTCTCTACTTTTTGCTCAACTAACTTGCCTTCAACCTTTCCCTCAAAAAAATATATCTCATCTCCATTGCTATATCCTACAACAGTGCGGGCAATAGCTTTATAGTTATCAAATCTCTTTGCAATTCCATATACACCCATAGGCCCTATTTTCTCCAAAAACCACTTTATAAAGGGGCCGGGCAAACCACCCAAACACTCCAACTCAAGAGAGGTATCTTCAACCATAAATTTACCCTTATGGTGTTTCTGTGCCTCAATAAGCTTTTCTTTTACAATTTCACGCGCGTCAGCTTCCTGGATTTCGGGTAAATCAATATCTAGCTGTTCCAGCTCAACTACATCTTTAAGTATTGCCCTTGCCTCTATAAATTTATTTTTATTTGAAGTTACAAAATAGATCATTTAAATTTCATTTGTTTCCTTAATGTCCATATCTATTATATTTTCATCTTTATCAAATAAAAACTTAGCTTCAAAATTCTTACCCGCAAAAAACATTGGGAACCAATGGGCATCATCAGGCCACATATCTTCAAATGGTATCTCATCAATATGGAACCACTGAGGCCTCATCTCTTCGCTCTCAGCCGGCTCATTCTCCAGGGTATCACCGTGAAATACATGTACCCTCTGTATCTCGGGCTCTCCCTCTGTCTCAAATTCTATAATCGCCCGCTTTTCTAAGTTTTTTACACTTGTACCCATCTCCTCTCTCATTTCCCTGTGCATCGCCTCTTCAATATCTTCGCCTTCTTCAACCTTACCTCCAAAACCGTTCCACTTGCCCTCACCAAAGCCCCTTTTTTTCATGCCCAAAAGCACACGCGGATGTTCGTGTATAACACATAAAGTTAATGTTTTTTTATATTTATTTTTCATTTAAATATTCAAACCTTGGCACTTTTTTACCTTCAACTTCAACATCGCCCAAAAACATTTCAAGCGGGCGCACCCAGAACTTTGACACTTCATTATTATAAAGGACTTTGTATACAACAAGGTCCTCAAGTGTTTCAGAATGTTTTGCTACGCACAAAACTTCATATTCTTTCCCTTTATAGTGCTTGTACTTTCCTAATTTCATATTATTTTTCATTGCTTTTATAGCCGTTATCTTCTGTCCAAATAAGCATTAATTTTTCAACTCTATTCCTTCCCATAGCATTTTTTATATTTTATCATCTATTAAATCCCATTGTTTTTCATCAGGATCTCTATAATTCATGCTTCTAAGCACATGATCCATATTATGCACAAGATATTTTGCGATTTCAAATGTCTCTTCAAGTTCTTGTTTTGTGCCTATTAAATGATCTTCATAAATATATATATTCTTACCTATAAATTCTATATCCGCTCTACCGGGAAGGTCTATAAGCTTTGCCATAACATCAGGAGTAAATATTTGTAAAGCGGGTATATGACGGCCTTTTTTCACGAATAAGCGGAATTCTTTATTAAACCTGGTTGACTCAAGATCTATAATTTCAAAACCTTTTTTTACATAAAGAGCTTTATTATGACTGGTATTATCCAAATATAAATGGGGCATATTTTTATTAAGCCTAATAGAAAAAATAGTGTTTTGATATATTTTTTTATTTCTGCCCGCACCCACTGTATAGTTATAATTAAATACACTAATAGGATAATCTAAAAAACTGCCCTCCACCACATTATATATTCTTTTACTATGCCCTCTGCTAAAAATTGAGCCATGAGTATCTTTAAAATGATCTTTTTTATAAAACTTAAAATTATTTACACGGGCAAACTGGCGCATAAAAACAGTATATAATTTTGTCTTAAAATTCTTATAGGCAATAAATGGTATAGCAAACGGAATTATAAACAAACGTATATCACCTTCGTTATACTCTATAGCAATAAACAAAAGTATAAAAAAGATTGCTATCGAAATAGCAATTATAAAAAAGGCAACACCATAATAGTTTTTTCTTATTAATTTAAACGCAGATTTATCAACATCTAATATCCTCTCATCGATCGTGAGCGTGGAACTTGTTTTTTCTTCTATAATCCTATTAATAGGCGTATTAAATGCAAAAAAGATTCCAGCAATGCCTGTTATCGCTATAAGGACTACAAACCCCGCGCTTGCTGAGGTCAGCATTGTCATAATAATTATAAATAAAACAGCAAAGATTAAAATATAGCGCAGATTTTTTGGAAATTTATCGAAATCAGGGCTCATAGTTTTCTATTTATAAATTATTCCTTCCCGTGGCATTTTTTATATTTTTTACCGCTGCCGCAATAACAGGGGTCATTTCTGCCTATATCTTTGGCCTCAGGTGGTTTTTTCTTTACGGGCTGCTGTGAAGTAGTTGAGCTCGCCCGTGGATTCAAGCCCCCGCTTTGTTGTTTATTAGCTCCTGATGTAATTATATTCTGCGCTACTCTATGAGCCGTATGGTCGTGCTGAACATTTATCTTAAAAATAGAATGGGCCACCTGGCTTTCTATTGCCCCCTCTAACTGGCGGAACATCTTTAATCCTTCATTTTTATACTCTACAAGTGGATCAAGCTGGGCGTAGGCGCGCAATCTTACATCCTGGCGCATATAATCCATGGCATCGAGATGATCCATCCATAAAATATCTATTGTGCGCAAAACAAGCCACCTCTCCCCTTTTGCCAGGTTTTCTTTTCCTACGCGTTCCTCAAGTGCCTCAAGAGATTTAAATATTGTGCCCATTACAAACTCCTCTATTTTATTTCTTTTTGCATCGGCATCTATTTTTTGATTTTTTATGTTTTCAATTTCAGCGCGCGCAGAGTCGTCAAAATTTACAATAGAGTTTATTTCTTCTAAAAGTTCCTTCATATCCCATGCCTCAGGGTGAGGACCCGCAAGATGATGGGCAAAAAGATTACCAAGATAAGAACGTAAATACTGCTCTATTCTCTCGCCTATCTCTTCATCTGATGAAGTTAAAATATCATCGCGTTTTTTATATATAGTTTCTCTGTGTTTATTTAACACCTCATCATAATCAAGCACTCGCTTTCTGGCATCAAAGTTCATGCCCTCTATTCTTTTCTGGGCGCTTTCAATTGAATTACTGACTATTTTACTCTCAATCGGTTGGTCTTCGGGTACCTGAAAGCGCTCCATTATCCCCTGTATTTTCTCACCTCCAAATACTCGCATAAGATCGTCCTCAAGTGAAAGATAAAATTGAGAAGAACCCGGGTCACCCTGCCTACCCGCGCGGCCCCTTAACTGGTCGTCAATCCTTCTTGCCTCATGGCGTTCGGTTCCGGCCACATGCAATCCCCCCGCTTTTTTCACTTTATTTGCCTCCCCTTCATCGGGCGGGTTGCCTCCTAAAATAATATCCACTCCACGCCCTGCCATATTGGTAGCTACAGTTACCGCTCCTGCCCGGCCGGCTTGGGCTATTATTTCACCTTCTTTTTCATGATTTTTGGCATTAAGTACCTCATGCCTTATGCCCTCTTTTTTGAGAAGAGCGCTTAAATATTCATTTTTTTCAATAGATGTTGTACCTACAAGCACGGGCTGGCCTTTTTCATGCCTTTCTTTTATATCGCGTATAAGTGCTGTATACTTACCTTCCAAACTCTTAAATACAACATCCTTCATTTCCTCGCGTATAAGTGGCTTATTTGTAGGAATAACCACTACCTCCAAGTTATATACGCGCAAAAATTCTTCCTCTGAGGTAACGGCGGTACCTGTCATTCCCGCAAGCTTGTCATACATGCGAAAGAAATTCTGAAATGTAATTGAGGCCAGCGTTCTGGATTCTTGTTTAATAGGAACACCCTCTTTGGCTTCAATTGCCTGGTGCAGACCCTCCGAATAACGGCGCCCCGGCATTAAACGTCCGGTAAATTCATCTACTATTATTACCTGGCCATCACGTACTACATAATCCTTATCACGCTGGAAAATAACATTGGCCTTAAGCGCCTGCTCTAATTGGTGAACATATCTAATACCGCCTCCGCTTGAAGGATCGTATATATTATCTATACCAAGCTCTTTTTCTATTTTATCTATACCTTCCTCTGTAATGCTTACCGCCTTTAGCTTTCTATCCACAGTATAGTCCACATCTTCTTTAAAGCGAGGTACTAAGCGGGAAAAGGTGGTGTATAGATCTGTGGCTGTATCATCAGGCGCCGAAATTATAAGAGGTGTCCTGGCTTCATCAATTAAAGCGCTGTCTATCTCGTCAATTATGGCAAAATGATGTCCTCTTTGAACTTTTTTATCAGGGCTCTGCACTAAATGGTCGCGCAAATAATCAAAACCAAACTCGTTATTGGTGCCGTAGGTAATATCGGCCTCATATGCCTCTTTGCGCTCTACGGGGCGCAAAAAGCTTTCTTCAACACGAAATGAACCCAGTTCATCACGAACCTCATCGACTTCCTCAAGTTCTTGTTCATCTTCTACTTTATATTCGGGATCATAAACATAGGCCTGCTGATTTGTGATACAACCCACACTAAGCCCCAAGGCATCATATATCTGACCCATCCATACCGTATCACGGCGTGCCAGATAATCATTTACTGTAATTACATGCAACCCAAGGCCTTCAAGAGCGTTTAGGTATATAGCTGTTGTGGATGAGAGAGTTTTACCCTCACCTGTTTTCATTTCTGCAATTTTTCCCTGGTGTAAAACTATACCGCCCAGCATCTGCACATCATAATGGCGCTGGCCAAGAGTGCGTTTGGCAGTTTCACGAACCAAGGCAAATGCCTCGGGTAAAATATCTTCGGTGCTTTCATCTTTTTTTATGCGCGCGCGAAATTCATCGGTCTTTTCTTTAAGGCCGCCTTTATCAAGGTTTTCAAATTCGCTTTCTAATTCATTTATTTTATCCGCTACGGGTTGTATCTTTTTTAAGGCGCGCTCGCTTGAGGTGCCAAAAATTTTATCAAAAAGTTTCATAAATAAGTTATACAAATTTTAAGTTTTACCAATGGCTCTGAGAAAACTTTTCTTTACCTGATATATAAACTGACCCCAAAACATATGGCGCAAAAGTGAACTTGGACTGGAAATATTTTCAAAATCACCGTTTTTTATAGCCCGCACCACGGCCGGTATTGTTTTTTCATCCGTTAATAAAATAGCATAGTTGCGATCCATGTGGCCGTATTTTAGATAATGCGTATCAGATGTAGCTATCATTGGAAGTTCATTTTCAAGAGCTACGGGTACGGCATATTCATTTCTGTTGAAAAAATGCTTTGAATAAAACCAGGAATGCTCTATAGCGTCAAAAAGTTCTATATATTTCAAAAGATATTTTTTTAAGCTGAAAT
Source organism: Candidatus Spechtbacterales bacterium (assembly GCA_033721955.1). Taxonomy (GTDB): domain Bacteria; phylum Patescibacteriota; class Minisyncoccia; order Spechtbacterales; family 2-12-FULL-38-22; genus JAWVZY01. The sequence continues at coordinate 4,245 of JAWVZY010000017.1, read as the reverse complement.
TGCCGTAAAAATAAGGATGGGCGGCTATAATAACTGAATCGGGATTATCTTTTTTATATTCTGCAAGTTCATCAAATGTATGTATGCTTTCAGCGTCCTTTGTTGCGTTAACCACCACAACATGCCTGCCCTTTTTATGCCCGTTCCATTTAAATTTTTTCTTTTCACTCACTGTAAGTTCAATTCCCGGAACAAGCAAAATTCCCTTCTCCTGAGCGTAATTGGCATGGTCCCGGGTCCAGGCAAAGTAATTATGGCAAGTCACAGCTAAAACATCAAAACCGTGTTTTGCCGCATAGTCAATTCCTTCTTTTAAGGTATAGTTCACTAAATCCTCGGGGTCTTCAGCTGTGTGGAAATGTAAATTAGTTTTTAGCTTCATGCTTTTTATTCTTACTTATATATTTTAACATATTAAAAAATATAAGCCCCTATGGAAGTCATAAGGGCTTAGTTATCTGAAAAAAGGTAAAACACTGTTGCTATAATGCTTGCTATAAGCATTATAGCCAAAAATTTAATGGGATTCAGGGGCAGGGGCCATATCTGCAAAGAGGGCCAGTAGGTTTGCACAACGAATGCGCCTCCGCACAAGCCATGCACAAGCATTCTTAACTTGCCTGCTGTATGCACACTCCCGCCTGTCTTATTTTTTCTTTCTTTTTGCCAGTTTATATAGCCGGTGAGCAATTCTGCCACCACTATAGCTGCTGTAAATAAATAAACAAGCGCGCCTTCTGCATACAATGCTATATTCAGTATTAAGGCAAGGCCCAAGAATCTATCACGCAAAGGGTCAAGTATTTTACCCAAATAAGTGTGGCTATCAAGTTTGCGGGCCGCAAGGCCGTCTAAAACATCACTCAGACCGACAAATATTACCATAACCGGAATAAAGGCGGTTGCAATATTCATTGAATACATGAATATATAGGCCACCACAGCTAATACCCCTACAAAAGTTATGGCATTGGGTACTGTAAATACTTTTCTTTGCACATTTACATCCTGTTCAACAAAAAAACTCTTAAGCTCCATAGGCACAGATCACCTCCTTTCTTTTGAAAAACTAATCAGATTATACATAAAAAATACCTATAAGTAAAGATGCCCGCCTTTTTGGCGGGCATCTTTTGATTTTTATTCTTGTTCATCGTCCTTTCGGGCAAGTTTAGATAAATGCAGCAGATCTTTAAACTTTCTTCTTCCTTTTTGTTTTTTAGCTCTTTTTTTGCCTTTATATTTTCTTAACTGGCGTTGCATGTCATCTTTTGCCTCATCTATTGCAACACGGGCATCCCACTGCTCACTCTCTACCCTAAGAATATTCTTTACACCCGGTACCCGCATATTTATCTCAGCGCGCATAATATCATCTCCTTTTTTGTGGTGGTTTGTCGTTCTTGCTACCTCCACATCAACCATAACAGTATCATGTTCGCCGGGTTTTTGGGGTTCTTCTCCCACTTTGCTTATAAGCTTTTCCAATTCACCTACCTTTTGTTCTATATACTCACGAAGCGGATCTGTTAGTTCTATATTTTTTGTTTTTATATTTATTTGCATAATTTTTAATGAAGATAATGTATCTCTTCTTCTATTAATACTCCAAATTGATGAAGAACGCGTGATTTAACAGCGCTTGCTAACATCATAACATGTTCTGCCTTAGCTGTCCCAGTTTTGTTAACTATAAAATTGGGGTGTCTCTCAGAAACCTCAGCCCCTCCTATTCTTTTTTTCTTTAAACCGGCCTGGTCAATAAAAAATGCTGTTGCTACCTGGCCATTGCGTATAGCTCCTTCAATTTCAGGATATCGTTCAAAAACCTCTTTTGGGATATCGTCCAGTGATTTTCTTTTAAATACGCTTCCGCAATTTCCATAATCAAGAGGGTGGCGGCTCCTGCGATGTTCTACAAGCTCTGCTACACGCTCCAAAAGCGCATCCCTGTCACCCTTTTTTAGTTCTATCTGAGCGGAAAGTATAATATGCCCGGGCTGCTGCTTAAAAATACTGCTGCGGTAGGCAAAGTCACATTTTTTATTTTTGAATGTTTTTACCTTACCTTTTGGGGTTATGACACGCACACTTTTAATGATATCTTTCATCTCACCTCCAAACGCACCCGCATTTCCCCTGATCGCTCCTCCAAGTTGTCCGGGAAGTCCTCCGGCCCACTCAAGGCCGGCCATGGCAGCTTCTGTAGTTTCTTCAACTAAGGTGCTCATTAAAACTCCCGCACCCGCATTCAAGGTTTTATCATTTATCTCATAACTATCATTTTGAAGTGAAATAACAAGACCCTCATAGCCACTGTCAGCTACAAGAACATTACTCCCTCCTCCCAGTATAAAATAAGGTATATCTTTTTTCTTCGCCCAAGAAAGGGCCTCAAGCACATCTTCATCGCTTTTGCACGCCGCAAAAAAACGAGCGGGACCCCCTATTTTATAAGTAGTATACGGAGCAAGATCTATATTTTCCTGTATTTCCATAATTTATACGCCCGCAATTCCGCCTATCATGTTAAAGGCGACAGGCAACGCCACGGTGAGTAAAATATAACCTACCACAGCATAAACTATAAGGCCTTTACCCTTTTTTCTATGCTTCTCACTACCCCCTCCTATAAGCAGAAAAAACGCTCCGGCGGCTATCATTAAAACCGCTACGGGGTTAGCTAATACCTGTATTGTTGCAAAAAGTTGTTCTATTTCCATAAAAATCTATATTTATATTTGTTGATAATAATTAAGTTCTCTTTCATTTATTGTATACACCATATCAAAATTAAAGCCAAGGTCAAATAATTCCTGCTCTGTCTGTATCCAGCGCTTTCTACCGTTTAACGAGACAAAAAATACTCTCTCATCACCTGCCGCGCTAACTACTGTTGATTCTGTGTAATCTTCTAAAACCTCAGGTGCCACCGTTATAACATCCTCCCACCTTAGGTGCCCATACATATTAAATATTTCTGCTGTCTGTACCCAGCGCTTGTATTTGCCCTTTATTATATAAACTTTTTCATCTCCCTCCGCCCTTACAAGCGCGCCTTCGGGCAAAGTTACACTTACATCGCTCGCCGGCTGTACCTGGGTAGCATCTGTAGGTATTGCTGTTGCAAGCTCTGCTACAAGGGAATAATTTACAAGAGGGGTTCTGTCATCATTAAGTTCAAAAACAGGCATAACTACAAGCTCATCTACATTATAACCAAACTCCTCAATATAAAACCTGCTTCTATTGCCGCTGAATTCCGCGTAGAAAACCTGGGGCTGGCCTGTCTTAGGATAGATAACATAAGGCACTGAAAACTCATAACCGCTTGGCTTATCTATTGTATATACAAGTATATGGTCCTGGGGCAATTCGCTTTGAAAAGCGCGGGAATAGCTAAACCAATTTCCCTGCCACGGAAATGTTGTCTCTGTACTTGACACTCTCTTGCCTCCCTCGGTGCCGGACTGAAAACTAATATGTAAATTATTATAAGTTAAAGAAGGCAAACTATAACAAAATGTATCAAAAGGAGTTACATTACAATTATTTACTAAACTGGCAACAACCCAGTTATTAAATACAGCTCCAAAACGCTCTGGCGCTCCAATGCCTGCAAGGGCATCGTTTACAGCTCCTATGCCCTCCTCTGTGCTTTGTACAAGGGCCTTATAAAACTCTACACCATATTGGCCAAGTAAATAATGCCCGAAGGCGCTTATCGCGCTGTAATCCTCCTGGTTATTATTCCAGCGGGTTATGGCATCAGATGGCGTATTGGTAAAAGATTGTATCCTGCTTTGCAAATTACTTCCACTGTAAGAATCGTTCAATCCGGCAACAGTTGGGGCTACCTCAGACATCATTTCATTAAGCCAAGTTTCGCTCCTGGTATTAAGCAGGCGATTTTTCTGATTAAAATGTATAAGGTGCTGAAATTCATGAGCTAAAAATGCCTCGAGCTGGCGCGTGCTTCCTAAAAAATTAGTATTTATATAAAACATCTCACGCTGATTTGAATTAGGTATCTGTGAGCGATAAAACTGATCCTCTTCGCGAAAATAACCTCCCAGATTATCCTGCATGCGCGCGGCTAAAATAGTAATTTTAACATCGTTATCTATGCCCGGGCTCCATTCACTGCCAAAGACATCGCGCACCTTGGTATAAATTTCATTATCAAAACTGGTAGCTATCATGTCAATGTTGTTTAAGACATTTGATCTTTGAACGGCAGTCAGC
>JAWVZY010000016.1:0-18181 GCA_033721955.1 Candidatus Spechtbacterales bacterium | reverse complement strand
GAAGGAAGTCTTCGGACTAACTTCTATCCTCGTACGAGGACGCAAGGAGGACTTCGGTCCAAATTGTATCCTCATACGAGGACGGAAAGCGGACTTCGGTCCAATTTCCATCCTCATTTGAAAAACCCGGCTTCGGCCAGGGTTTTTCATTGTACATAAAAACACCACTTTTGAGCGGTGCTTTTATTAAAGCTCCCCGGACTGGACTTGGCGTCAAGTTGCTAAATTCGCACCGCGTCCTGCGGACTTGCGCTCATTAAGCACTTCCTGCCCGGGCTCCCTCGCTCCGCTCAGTCCGCCTTTCGAGTCCAATCCCACAAAATTAAAGTATCTTAAAACCCCCGTTTAAGGGGGTTTTAAGTTCTTCAGCTCCCCGGACTGGACTCGAACCAGTAACCTACTCGTTAACAGCGAGGCGCTCTACCATTGAGCTACCGGGGAATATAACACTTATTTTACCCTATATTTTAGAAAAAGGCAAATATTTGTTATTATACAGTTATTAAATATAAATTTTTAATATGCGAAAAAAGGTAACAAAAAAAGAATACCGGCAATTCATAGAACCTAAATTGCGAAGAGAGGGTTTTACAAGAAAACAAAGGAGGGCGATCAAATCAGTATTTATGTCTGATCTTGAAGATGCCGCTAGACATGAGAGAAAAACATTTTTTAACGCCGCAAAGCCCGGAATTAGCCCACAGGAACTTAAAAATCGAATGGAAAAATTGAGGGATGAATATTCAGATCTTTCAAAAAGCATGAAATACCCTCTATATAAATATCCCGAAAAACTAGACAAACTGGAGGAAATCATGAAAGAAGCACTTGAAGAAAACAAGGAGCGCTGGCTATAAGATTAAATTAACTATAATTTCAATATAAAAAATCCCCGCTTATGGGGATTTTTAAAAAGTTCTATATTTACTTTACTGTTGCAAACAATCAATGACGCGCCTAGCTATAACTTTAGATATTCTCTCCCGGGCTTCCAGCGTTTCACCTCCCGAATGGTTAGTAAGAACTACCTTGTCTTTAATTTTTTCCTTTAAAAATACAGATTCAAATGGATCTCTTTCCTTGTCATGCACATCTATTGCAGCTCCGGCTAATTGATTACTCTCAAGAGCGCTCGCCAGTGCACTTGCATTAACCGTTGTGCTGCGTGCCATATTTATCAGGTAAGCGCTATTGGACATTAATTTAATATCACTTTCTCCCACCAATTCATCGCCTGTAGCGGCATGAACTGTAACAATATCAGAATCTTTCAAAAGCTCTTCTTTGTTTACTTTTTTAAACTCAGTACTTGGGCTTTTTTCCAAAAAAGGATCAAAAAATAAAACTTGCATATCAAATACGCGGGCAATTTTAGCTACTTTTTGACCTATGTCTCCCATGCCAATTATGCCAAGAGTTTTACCGGCAACTTCATGTGCATTATCGTTTGCAGCCGATTTTCTCCATTTACCCGCTTTGAGACGAGAATCTTGTTGAGGTATTTTTCTCAATAAAGCTACGATGAGTCCGAAAGTAAGCTCTGCAACACTTACAGCACTTAGGCCCGCAGCACTAAATATCTCTATGTCTTTTTCCTTTGCAGTATCTACATTAACTCCGCTTGTATTCACGCTAAATACAGCTATTACTTTAAGATTAGTAGCATTTTCTATTACGCCTCTGTCTAACTGCATCGCAGTGCGCCCGCAAACAGCATCAGCTGTAATTAATGATCTTATAATGGCGTCTCTATCGGAGGCATCTTTTATCCTCTCCACGTTAAAGCCTGCCTCAAGAAAAAGGTTTTCAGCTAAATTACTTATATTGCCAACAAGTAGTATCTTTTTACTCATATTTTCTCCCTTCTTTAAAGCTATTGGAACTGTCTTTTAGTTTACGTTATATGGTCCATATTGTAAATAAATCCTGTTTTGGTGTATTATATAATAACACTATTTAAAAAATATTATGGGAAAGGAGCACGAAAAATTTAAAGGTGTTTTTGTTGAATTAAATTCTAATCTTATACTTGTTAAATTAAACGGCGATCTTAGGTGCGATGCCTGTATAGAAGAGTTTAAAAATTTTTCTGATGAACTTGATAAAGAAATTGAAAAAAATTACAAAAAAACGAAGACAAAAGTAAATTTATTACTGGATGTCAATAATCTTACAACATATAATATAGAGGCCTTTAAATATTTGGAAGAAAGTGCTTCTCGCACAAAAGATTATGATAATAAAACAGCGGTTATAGGCGCCAGTTATTCGCTGGAACTGTTAGCTGAATCCATATCGGCTCTTACAGGCCATTCTGATATAAAATTCTTTAAAACTAAAAAGGAAGCCATAGATTGGTTGCAGGAATAATAAAAAGCCCGCAATTTGCGGGCTTTTTTGTTTTTGCTGTTAGAAAAATTTTGGCGCGTATTTACCTATAAGCGGAAGCTCTTTTTGTTCACTTCGCAATGCTGTCATACCGCCTATTGCAACCTGAATTATCAAAAATACTCTTATTAAGCCCCTCAACATACCTCCAAGAGGCATACCCCAAAAAACCCAAAGTGAAAGCAGGCCTTGCAGGGCAAGAGCTACAACAAGAAGCCAGGCACCCTGGCGCATGTGAAACCGAACAAATTCATCTTTCCTGTCTACCATAATTCCCGGCAGGAAAAAAATAATGTAGGCAAGCGCTGCCATGGAGGCGTTTTTTCTTTTTGCCATAAATATTTTAATTTAATTATATGCTTTTATTGTACCACAACACTTGAGTCCTATATACAATTATAGTATTATATCCGTATCTTGTACTTTTTATTACCAAGGAGGTTAAGTAATTATGAGGTTGCGAGAGCTTAAAGGCATACTCACAATACGGCACGCCCAGTCAGAGCTAAATGCCGCCCATAAAACCCAAAGAGAGGAACTTGACTATAAGAATTTCGAAGGCCTCTATAAACTTGATCCCACACATCCTATGGCATTAAGTAAGGCGCGCCTTTTAAAAGATAAACACAGACCCGAAGTATCCGATCCAGGTGCTGATATAACCGAGCAGGGAATTAGGCAATCCTTTGATACAGGTATTGCAATGCAAACAGAAGCAAGACAGGGAATATTAGCTGTTCCCGATATAATTTATACATCTCCCTATAAAAGGGCGATTTCCACCCTAAAACACATTCAAAATGCATGGCCTGACATTAGGGAAGCTAAAGTTATTAAGGATGAACGTCTTCGCGAACAAGAAGTAGGACTTGTCCAAAATTACGGTGATTATTTCACATTTTGGGCATTAAACCCCGAGCAACAAGAGCTTTTTACCAGCCACGGCTTATATTGGTATAGATTTCCAAATGGGGAAAGTGTGCCTGATGTGCGTCTTCGTGTAAGTTCTTGGCTTCATGATATGCGCCATAGTCACGGTAAAAAGAATATTCTGGTTATTTCTCATTTTAATACCTTGCTCTCCCTGAGAGCTGAGGTGGAAAACTGGCAAGCGGAAGATTGGTTGCGCGCTGAAAGAAAAACAAAGAAAATAAACTGCGCGGTCAGCGAATATAAATGCAGTAAACAATCTATTATTAGTCAGAGCAGGTTAGAAATAATAAGATATAATAAGCAACTTTGGTAAATAACCCTGCAGATCTATAAGACCGGCAGGGTTTTTATTTTTATTATTTTTGTTAATATAAAAAAGGTTTAGTATGATTTTAGTTTTACACAATATAAGGAGCATGCATAATGTGGGTTCTATATTTCGCACAGCGGATGCAGCAGGTATAGAAAAAATATATTTGTGCGGGATTACCCCCTCACCACTAAATGAGTTCAAAAAATACAGGCCTCAAATATCGAAGGTTGCTCTTGGGGCTGAAAAAACGGTTCCTTGGGAAAAATGTGGCCCCACTTGGCGGCTTTTAGATAAGCTAAAAGAAGATAGCTACACCATATTTGCCATAGAACAGCATGAAAGATCGATACCCTACAATAAAGTACGCCTCGCCCGCTCCGAAAAGAAAAAGAGTGCTCTTGTTTTGGGCCATGAAATAAAGGGCTTATCTCAGGGCGTGCTTAAACGTTGTGATAGAATACTTGAAATACCCATGGCGGGAGAAAAAGAATCTCTAAATGTATCTGTTGCTTTCGGTATTGTGATATTTTCTCTTATTAATAATTAATAAATATAAAAATTATGAAAGATAAAAAACTACCCACAGGATGGACAGTAAAAAACGAAAAAGAGCTTTATAAAAAATTTAAATTCCCTGATTTTAAAGAAGCAATGAAATTTGTAAACAAAATAGCAAATATTGCAGAGGAAATAAATCATCACCCTGATATCTCTATTTCTTATAATGAGGTGGCTTTAAGCATTACTACGCATTCAGAAAATAATCTAACAAATAAAGATTATACCTTAGCAAGGCGCATTCATGAAGAAACATCTTAATATACGTGTGCATGGTAAAGTGCAGGGAGTATTTTTCCGTGCTACAACCCAAGATACAGCACAAAAATTGGGTGTAACAGGATTTGTACGCAATGAGCCTGACGGGACTGTATACATAGAAGCCGAAGCAGGTAAGAAAACGCTTGATAATTTTTTAAAAAACATAAAAGAAGGCCCGCGCATGGCAGATGTAATAGATATAAAAATAAGCGAGGGAGAGGTTAAAGATTTTGAAGATTTTGAAATACGATACTAATGACCAAAGATCGCCTTATAAAAACAATAACAGAAAAAGGGTTCCTTAAAACACCCGAGATAATTAAGGCCTTTCAAAAAATAGACCGGGCTGATTTTGTACGCCCTGAAAAATTATCAGAAGCTTACGAAGATTACCCTCTTCCCATAGGGAACGGAGCTACTATATCACAGCCCTCTACAGTTGCATTTATGCTTGAAAATCTCCAGCCCAAAAAGGGGGATAAAGTACTTGATATAGGTTCAGGTTCGGGTTGGACAACAGCGCTTCTTGCAGAAATAATAGGAAGCGAAGGAAAAGTATATGGAATTGAAATAGTTCCTGAACTTGTAGAATTCGGACAAAAAAATCTTAAAAAGTATAAATTTAATAATGCCTCTATTAATCACGCTGAAGAAGGCAGGCTAGGACTGCCTAAACACGCTCCTTATGATAAAATACTAATATCAGCTGCCGCAGAGAAAAAGCCGTATGAACTAACAGAACAATTAAAAACAGGGGGTAATATAATAGTCCCTGTTATATCTTCTATATGGAAAATGCATAAAGTATCCGAAGATAAAATAAAAGAAGAAGAATTCTCTGGATTCAATTTTGTGCCTCTAAAATAATATGAGCTTAAGATTATTTGCCGCTATACCCATTACAGAAAATTTAAAGCATAGCTTTTTAGAATTTTCTCAAGAATCTAAGCATAAAAATGTACGATGGGTAGATCCCGATAATTTTCATATTACTATACAATTTTTTGGCAATATTGCCGAAAAAAACTTAGAAATTTTCTCTACTAAACTGGCGGGGCTATCAGAGAAAATAAATCCCTTTATTTTGAACTTTGAACAAATTATTCAAGCGCCACCACAAGCCATACCTACAATGCTCTGGGCTGTATTCAATGGAAACGGTGAGTACGAAAAATTGGTTTATGGGGTTTCAAAAATAGCAGAACCTTATATTAATAAAAAATTTTGGAATGAAAATACGATGCGCAAAAAAAGAATACCTCATGTAACGCTGGCAAGATCTAAAAATCGCAAACCAATGAAGAAGCTCCACATAAGCCAACCACATATATCTAAAAGGGAACTTAAGGTTAATTCATTTGAGCTATGGAGCTCAGAATTAAAACCGAGCGGTGCTAAATATACAACACTTAACACATTTACATTTAATTTTGGAGATTAATTTATGCTTGAATCATTAACTCTTGGCGCACTGCAAGGAATTGTCGAGTGGCTGCCTGTAAGCAGTGAGGGCTTTTTAACTTTAGCTCAGGTTAAATTATTTGGCTCAGAAGAACCCTTAAAAGAGCTAATACGTATATCTTTATTTTTACATTTGGGCACTTTTCTTGCCGCGCTTTTTTATTTCTTTGAAGATGTTTTAAATTTAAGTAAAAAATTATTTAAATTTAAACAGGCAAGCCCGGAGGAAAAAAATATAATAAAGTTTTTAATACTTACAACAATAATTACCGCGATAATAGGTGGGCTTTTACTTATAGCGATACAAGGCATAGAAGAAAGAATAGAACTCGGCGGACAGGTTGCTATGGGGCTTGTTGGTGTTCTGCTTCTCGTTACAGGCGGACTACAACTTAAAACAAAAAAAGGTGCAGGTGTAAAAACTGAAAAGAACCTACGCACTAAAGATGGCATTTTATTAGGTATTATGCAGGGGTTTGCTGTTTTACCCGGTCTATCCAGAAGCGGCCTTACAGTAGCGGGGCTCCTTTTAAGTAAGTTTGATGATGCACTTTCCCTGCGCTTAAGTTTTCTTATGAGTTTACCTATAGTACTTGGAGGAAATGTGGCCTTAAATATGGATAAGTTTATATTTAATAGCGAATTTTTCTGGGGACTCCTTGTGAGTTTTGTTTTTGGTTTTATAACGATACATTATCTCCTCAAGGTGGCGAGAAAAGTAAACTTTGCCTACTTTGTACTGGTTTTTGGTGCACTCACCACCCTAGCCGCTTTTATATAAAGATCTCAATATTTTATGTTAAACTTTACTCAAAAAGTATATAAAATAGTATCTAAAATCCCAAAAGGGGAGACCCTAACATATAAAGAAGTTGCAAGGCGCGCGGGAAGTCCAAAAGCATATCGGGCGGTTGGCAATATTTTAAATAAAAATTATAACTCTTCAATTCCCTGTCACAGAGTTGTGCGTGCAAATGGCAAGCCTGGGGGTTATAATAGGGGAGAAGAGCTAAAAAGATCCCTTCTTAAAAAAGAAGGTGTTATACTTTAATCTTTAAAGTTATGAGCGATTTTTTAAATAGAAACTGGTTTTTTCCCTCAATGGTTGCAGGAATTATATTTCTTGCGTTTTCGGCAATGATACAATCCTGGCTTTTGGCTATTACAACGCTTATCTTTATGTTAGTTCAATTTTTTATTGCAAAAATTACACAACAAAAACAAGTTCAAGACGCAGAACGATCAATACAGGAGTTTCAAGAGGGAAGATTTAGCGCCGATCAGCCAAGCTCTGTAAGAGTAAAAATTCCTCCGGCATTTATTTTGCTTTTAGTATTCATTGTCATCGCGTTTATAGAACTGGCTATTATAGTATTCTCAGGTTATTAAAATGCAAAAAAAGTTGCCCGAAAAATATCAATTTACAAACCACGCAGAGTACAAGATGCGCTATTACCGGCTCTCTGAATCACTTATAAAACGCGTAATACGATACCCAAAAAGAACGGAAGAGAGTATTGTCCCAAATACAATTGCCTGCATGCGACCCGCGCAGACAAAAAAATATACGGAGGTATGGGCGATGTACGCTTTAACCAAAAAGGGCCAGGTGCGTATAATTACAGCCTGGCGATACCCGGGCAAAAGTCCTAAGCGCAACCCAATACCACAAGAAATACTTGAAGAGGCAAAAAAAGTTATACAAAACTACTAAAGACCTTATAACTAAAATGCACGCAATGCGTGCATTTTTTATATAAATATAGATTTCTTTATATTATTTTACATCCAGTATTTCAAATTTTTTCTTGCCTCCGGGAGTTTCTACATCCACCTTGTCTCCTTTTTTATGCCCCATAAAACCCCTTCCAAGAGGTGAGTCATAAGAAATTTTACCCTCAGAGGGATTTGAACCACCCCCTCCTGCAATTATAAATTCACGCTCAGTTCCACCGGGAGTTTTTACTTTTATAGTAGAGCCAATATCAATTTTACCGCCTTTTGTGCCCTTTACTATTTCGGCAGTATTGAGTATTTGTTTTATTTCATTAACACGCCCCTCCATTCTTGCCTGAGCATCTTTTGCCTCCTCATAGGCGGCGTTCTCTGAAAGATCGCCCTCTGCAATAGCATCCTTTAAAAGTTGGGCTATTTTAGGACGCTCTACTTCCTCAAGCTCTTTAAGCTCTGCCTTTAATTTATCATAACCCTCTTGTGTTAATTTTTGTGGTGGTTTCTTAGCCATATAAATAGAATACCCGCCATATTTTTTATAACGGGATACGCTATCACTATAGCATACAAAAAAATTTTACAATACCTTGAAATATGCATTAATTTATGTTATTATTTGGCCATCACTGTTCTTACCTATAGGAGGTCAAATATGCAACAAGGTGAAAAACTCTACGTTGAAGCAGTGCCGGGAATGGCAAAAATTTTTGAAAACAATGAATGGCACAAGGAAGGCGCGTGCTACGATAAACCGGATAGCATGTTCATATTTGCGGGAAATCCGCCGATAAAGGTAAAAAAGGCAAAAGCCATATGTGCCGAATGTGCAGTTATAGAAACATGCCTTGAAGAAGAAATGAAAAGACCCCAAACACAAAGCTTAGGTGTGCGTGGAGGGCTTTCAGAATCAGAAAGAAAAAAGCTGGAAAAAACACGCAAGCGGGCAAAAGCTGACAAGGCAAAAAGCGCCCAAAAAGCCCGGCGCATACAAGAGGCGGCAGAGAAGATAAGGCAAGAACGCGATGATTCCTAATACCGCCACTGTAGAAGCTCATATAGGCATAGCTGAGGCTCTAAAAGTATTTGAATGGCATAAATATGCAGCGTGCCGAGATTATCCAAGTGAATTATTTATCTCTCAAACCACAGGCAAAAGAGATTCAAAGAAAGCTTTGGAAATATGTTCGGGTTGCAATGTGCAAGAAGAGTGCCTTGAAAATGAACTTCGCTTTCCCCAAACCAAAGATGCAAACTACATAACGGCAGCGGGAGGGAAAACCCGCCACAGAAGAGAAATTCTCAGCAGAAAAAGAAGTAAAACATGACCCCATAGCCCTTGATATAATCAGGGGCTTTTATATTATTGGGCAATATATGGTACAATAAAAAATATAGAATACAATTAACTAAAAACAATACAGATATGGCAACAAAAAGCGTAACTATATATACAACACCAACTTGCCACTACTGCCACATGGCAAAAGAGTACTTTAAAGAACATGATGTTGAATATTCAGAAAAAGATGTAACAAAAGATACTGAGGCAAGACAAAATATGATAGAAAAATCAGGACAGATGGGTGTGCCTGTAATAGAAGTCGGAGATCAGGTAATTGTAGGATTTAATAAAAAAGTACTTGAAGACCTCCTCGGTGAAAATGAGGGCGAGTAATTAATTTATATATATTATCTATGAAATTATTTGAAACCATTTCAAACTTTATTGATGCGGGTGAAATTTACGCCCATTGTGACCTTTTTTGTGGAGTTTATGATCCGGCACAAGCAAGAATAGAGGCACAATCTGTTTATAATTCTGCAAAAATATACCAAAACTCTAATGATGAAGTTGAACGCCAGCGAGCTATAGCCATAAAAGAGGAAAGAGCAGAACTTGTAAAACACCATCTTTGGGTGCTTTGGACAGATTATTTCAAGCCCAAACACGCAGAAGAATTTGATAATTTACATGACCTTTTTTGGAAAGCCACAAAAGCTGCCGGAGATGCTAAAAAATCAGTAGACCCTGCAGAGAGCCAAAAACTTATAGACCTTATAGATGACATAGGAGAAATGTTTGCAAAAACAAAAGATGACTACAATTATAACGCAATTAAAAAGAACATGGAGGGGCAAGCCAAATAAATCTATGGCATCAAAACTGTCGCCAATATTTAGGTATAAAGTTAAAGGCAAAAGCATGGAGCCACACCTCAAAGAGGGCTCAAATGTTTATATAAGCCGCCTTGCGTATTTATTTGTAGATCCCGAGCCAAATGAAATTATTGCACTCAATCACCCTACAGAAAATATTCCTGTAATCAAGAGGGTTAAACACATAACAGATGAGGGTCATATATTTGTAGTTGGCGATAATTCTAAACATAGCACAGACAGTCGACATTACGGACCCGTCAAAAGGGAACATGTAATAGGCAAGGTAATGTTAAAATAATATGCCAAAACCAAACCAAGGACAGGGCGATTCTGGGAAATCGCAACTGTTTGGAAGCGGTAAAAAATTTTCAAAAGACGCGCCTCAATTTGAGGCGCTTGGTGCTTTAGATGAACTGAATACGTTTATAGGTTATACCCGCTCTATTTGCGGGCAAAAAGAAATTAGCAGTATTTTAGAAAATATTCAAAATGATATTTTTACCTGCCAGGCAAATTTAGCACTTGAACCCGATTATAAAACTGATTATATTCCTGAATTCAAAAAAGAACGGATAAAATGGCTCGAAGAAAAAATATTAAAATACGAAAAAAAACTACCTGAACTTAAAAATTTTATACTTCCGGGGGGTACAGAGACAGCATCACTAATGCATATATGCCGGGCTAAAACAAGAACTGCCGAGCGCAAAATAGTAAAGTTATCTAAAAAAGAAAAGGTAGATCCTATAGTGCAGGCGTATATAAACCGCCTATCTGATGTATTTTTTATATTTGCCAGATATATAAACCTAAAAAGTGGCCGACAAGATACTATATGGAAGTCAAAAAGTTGAAAAATGCATAATCTAAGGTAAAATAAGCATAATGGCTGAAAATAAAATCAAAGTAAAAGGGCTCACAACTTTTTATAGAGAAGAAGGGACAGGAGATCCCATATTAATACTGCACGGATGGGGTTCTAACGCAAATACATGGCGAAAAACGCAAAAAGAGCTGGCTCGCCTTGGTTATCGCTCTATTGCAATAGATCTGCCTGGTTTTTGGCGCACAGAAGAGCCGCCTGAGCCATGGTATCTTAAAGATTACACTGAATTCATTGATGAGTTTGTACAAAAACTTGACCTATATGGTTTTACTTTAATGGGGCATAGTTTTGGAGGTAGAATAGCAATTGATTATGCCACGCGGTATCCTAAAAAACTGCACGCACTTGTACTTGTTGCCGCAGCAGGTATAATCCGGCATAAAAAAGCTAAACTTAAATTACTTCTTGTGCTGACAAAAATAGGTAATATGATATTTACCGTGCCTCCGCTTTATTGGTTTAAACCTATAGCGCAAAAGATGTGGTACCGTTTTACAGGTGAGCATGACTATGAAAAAGCTACACCTGTAATGAAAACGGTTATGCAGCGGGTTCTCAATGAAGAGCTTTATGAACGCCTGCCTCATATTACAACTCCAACCCTAATACTATGGGGGGATCAGGATACAACAACCCCCTTAACTGATGGTTTTGTAATACATAAAATGGTGCCCGTAAGTCACCTGCATGTATTCCCGGGAGAGCCCCACGGCTTACAGATAAAGGCGCCTATTAGAGTAGCAAGGCAAACTGCCCGTTTCTTAGGTGCTCGGCCAAAATAAAATCATGATAATCCTTCTTTTTATAATATTATTTCTTTGGAGCGTTGTTATTATAAAACATACGCTTTTTTGGGCGTATCTCTGGCAAATAAAAGAATACCGATATGACAGGATGCGCGTACATTTTGAGTTGCCCTCCAGCAGAAAACTTCTTTTAAACAAGAGGGTCATTTGGCTTTTAGCTATTGCAGTACTCTTAAGCTTGCCGGGCGGAACACTAAGTACTTTAGGCACTATATTGCTTTTACTTTTTTATGGGTTTTTTGCGGGTCGAGGAATACAACAAATGCAAAATAAGACTCTTAAAAAACCTGATTTTACATTTCGCGCATCTCTTATAATAACTTTCAACATATTGGTTTATGCTATTGCCACTGCAACTGTCTTCATATTTTTACGTCAATGGTTTTTTGCGTGGCTTTTAATCGCAGACATATTAGCTCCGCTTATTTTAGCGCTGGGAGTAGGAATCAGCCACCCCTTATTTGCCTACTTAAAAGATAGGATAATTCAAAAAGCCACAAAAAAACGTGCGGAACTTAAGGATCTGCTTGTTATAGGTATCACAGGAAGCTATGGCAAAAGCAGCATGAAAGAGATTCTCGCAACTATTCTATCGCGTGAATTTAATGTTTTAAAGACACCTGAAAATATAAATATAGATATAGGAATAGCTCGGGTAATACTAAAGAAGCTCACCAAAGAACATAACGTTTTTATTGCTGAAATGGGGGCTTATACAAAAGGGGAGATTAAAAAAACAGCTCAAATGGCCAGTCCGCAAATAGGTATTTTAACAGGCATAGGTCCCCAGCACCTTTCACTCTTTGGGGGTTTGGAAAATATAAAAGAAGCAAAGTATGAGCTAATGAAGGCATTGCCGGGCAAAGGACTTGCTGTATTTAACGGCGATAACAAACACACGCGCCAGCTGGCAAACCAACACAAAGGCCCCAAAAGATTGTATGGCATAGATCCTCTTGTAGATAAGATAGATCAAAAAATCCTTGTAGAACAGGTTAAAAATACTGCACAAGGCCTTGAAGTTAAAATAATAGAAACAGAAGAACATAATGAACAAACTCTAAAAACCTCTCTTCTTGGCCGTCATAATGCTACAAATATAATGGGAGCGGTAACGGTGGCAAGAGAATTGGGAATGGATTATAAAAACATAAAACAAGCGCTCCTGGAGCTTGAACCGCCCGCTCATACTCTCGAAATTAAAAAAGGTATTAAGGGTTCTATTGTTATAGATGATACGTATTCGGCAAACTTAAATGGCGTACTGGCCGCTCTCGATGTTTTGGCAGGCATTAAAGGTAAGCAAAAAATAATTGTAATGCAGCCTATGATAGAACTTGGCAGTGAAGCTGAAAAAGCTCATGCCAAAGTGGCCGCACGCATAGCAGAAGTATGCACGTGGTGTATTATGACAGGTAAAGATTATTTTAATACTATATATAAAGAGGCATTAGATAATGGCATGAGCAAAAATTCTATTTTTTGTTTGCCAAATTCCCGGGATGCTCTGCGCAAAGGCCAAGAACTTACCGACAAAGACGATGTTGTATTGCTTGAAAACCGCATACACCCCGATGTAATTAAAGGCCTTACCTTATAAAAAATTTACATATGTTATCTATAGGATTATCACCCAATTTAGAAAAAGATGATATTTTTGCAGCATTAAGCCGGCTACTTTTATTTTGGCGATGGAAAGGGACTATCTCACAGGAACGTTTAGAGCATGCCTTTTTTGACTATTTTAATAACGAAAATGTATATTTATTCAATAGCGGAAGAAGTGCCTTATATGTGTTTTTAAAAAGCCTAAATTTAAAAGAAAGCGATGAAATATTATTGCAGGCCTTTACGTGTAATGCCGTTACAAATCCAATTACATGGGCGGGTGCGAAACCAATTTATGCAGATATTGATGAAACATATAATATTGATGTTGAAAAATTAGAGCAAAAAATAACACCGAATACAAAGGCGATAATTGTGCAGCATACATTTGGAATTCCCGCAAAGATAGATAAGATAAAAGAAATAGCCCAACGCCGAGATATTTTACTAATAGAAGATTGTGCTCATGCCCTTGGCGCAACATATAACGAGAAAAGGGTGGGTACATTCGGTGACATAGCTTTTTTTAGTTTTGGACGCGATAAAGTTATATCTTCTGTCTATGGCGGTGCGCTTATTATAAATAATAAGAAATTCTTAAAACCATTTGTGAGAGAATATGCAAAACTTAAGCATCCATCTGATATCTGGACTCTGCAACAAATTATACACCCTATAATAACGGGGTTTGTGCTTGCAACATACAATCAATTTGGAAAATATTTACACTATACAGTAAAACGTTTAAAAATATTGTCTAAAGCAGTTACAAGAGGAGAGAGGAGGGGTAAAATGCCCTCATACTTTCCGGCAACTCTGCCAGAGCCACTTGCATATTTAGCATTAAAGCAATTTTTTAAACTGGAAAGATTCAATAGGCACAGAAGGGAAATTGCTCAAATATATGAGGGGTCGCTAAAAGAACGGCCGGAATTTCAAACAGTAGAGAATTATGATAGAGGTGCTATATTTTTACGCTATCCCGTGCGGGCAAAGAGGGCGCATGATATAATGCACCACGCACGCGAAGCCGGGTATATTTTGGGTGATTGGTATAAAGAGGTAATAGCACCCAAAGGCACAGACAAGCAAAAAATGAACTATACCTCCGGAAACTGTATTTCAGCTGAAAAATATGCTCAAAATATAATAAATTTACCAACAAATATACGAACAAGCAGAGAAGATGCCGAAAAAATAATTGAACTCTTAATAAGGCACAAATAAAAGTTTTAAGTTATGTCCATAAAGGAAATAAAAAATGAACAAGAATGGGACGGTTTTATAACCGCCCAAGACGAACATACATTCCTGCAGTCCTGGGCATGGGGAGAATTAAATAAAGAACTGGGAGATAAAATATTTAGAATAGGAATATACAAAAATAAAAAAATTGTCGCAGCAATTTTGATTATAAAAGTTAACGCAAGGCGCGGGAACTTTTTATTTATACCTCATGGTCCGGTGGTAAATAAAGATCTCGACATCAGCATGTATGAGGTTATTGAAGAGTTAACCAATGAGCTAAGAAATATAGCAAAAAAAGAGAAGGATGTTGTATTTATAAGAATTAGTCCGCTAATGAAAGATATGCCTGAAAACAAAAAAATATTTCAAAATTTTGGCTATATGGACGCACCTATATATATGCATGCAGAAACCACCTGGCAAGTAGATCTAAACAGGAAGGAAAAAGAAATTATGATGGATATGAGAAAAAATACACGAAACTTAATACGCCGAGCAGGCAGAGAAGGGGTTGAAGTAATAAGCGGTACGGGCGAAGACCTCACAGAAGAATTCCTAAAACTATATAAAGAAACGGCAAAAGCTCAGGGTTTTGTTCCGTTTTCAGATAAATATATTAAAAAGGAGATTGAAAAATTTAGAGGTGATGCAAAAATATATCTTGCAAAATGGAAGGGCAAAGTACTCTCTACAGCGCTCATTCCGGCATATGGAGATAGTGCCTTTTACCATCACGGTGCAAACTCAGCTAAACACAGAAAGATTCCCGCATCATACGCTCTGCAGTGGCAGGCAATACGTGACGCAAAAGAAGAGGGGAGAGCACATTATAATTTTTGGGGCATTGCAAAAGATACTGAAGATAAAAACCACCCCTGGTACGGACTTTCATTATTTAAGCGGGGCTTTGGAGGATATAGAAAAGATTATTTACACGCCCAAGACCTGCCATTAAAATGGACCTACGTAGTTAACTACGTAGTTGAAAAAATAAGGTTAATAAAAAGAGGGGTATAAAAGATATAAAACCATAAACAAAAAGCCGCGTATGCGGCTTTTTAAAATAACTACCAATAAATTTTCAATCGATGCATCTCTTGCGTTAATTCTTCCACGTTTAACATATAAGGTTTTGCTTTTGTCTTTTTGAAATATCCTTTTAAAGATCTGCGTGCCTCTGCCTGTTCTTCGCCTAGGGGCTTTTGCGCCAAATCATAAAATTTAGCTGCAAGATCCTCAAAAGAACGAGCTAATTTTTCGGGCATAAACATATACCAGTAAGATACATTATTCTTGCGACTCCAGTAATAAGCAGCACGCATAAGAGCAATAACTGCCCTGCGCTTATCGCCCCTGTAATCCCTGTCTACCGCAAGGCGCGAAACTTCAACTGCATCATCCTTAAACGGCAACATTACATTATAGTATTCTTCTATTGGAAATCCGGCCTCAGAAGGCAGAACCAATCTTACTATGCCTATCGGTTCTTTTTTACGATAAGCAATAAAGTTAATTGAATGCTTGTCATATTTATCTTCAAAAAGTTGGTCGGGGAAATCTTTCGGATCAATATATCCCGAATCTAAATATATTTCGTAACGAAGAGAAAATGCGTCATTCAGCTGTGAGGGTGTAGTTGCTATGCGCACTTTTATTCTTAATGTTTTTAAAACAAAGAATAGGTAAACGCGCACATAAAATCTCTTGATGATCTTCTTTAAAAGTCGTGTTAAGCCTCCCATGGCACACACCCCTTTATATAAGGTAACTGGCCTAATAATACTAATTAATCGGCGTTTTGTAAATAAATTTTTCAACAAGCAAATTACACCTTATGCTGTTATAATGTTTATATATGCATAAGCTCAAGCATTATACAGCAAAAATAATGTATATAACCACATGGCCCCTGTGGCAGATTTTTTTTAGAATATTTTTAAATTACAGAGTTATATACGAGGATAAATCTATAAAAAATCTTAAAAGAAATAAAGCTGTTTTGATAGTATCAAACCATGTAACTTATCTGGACCCTTTTCTTGTTGGAGCTGTATTTCCTATAAATTCAAGAGTTTATCCTATAAGATGGCTTACAAAAGCAAAGGTTTTTTCTTTCCCTATTGCGGGATTATTTGTAAGATTGTACGGAAGCCTGAGAGTAGAGAGGGGTATTGGGATTGAAAATTCGTTAAAAGAGGCGATAAATATACTAAAAAAAGGCGGCTCTGTAGGCATTTTTCCGGAAGGAAGGTTAATAAAAAATAGAAAACTTTCAAAAGCAAAGCGTGGCGTAGCTTATCTTGCCTGTAAAACAGACCCTCTCATTATACCTGTACGCATTGATGGAATGGAAAATATTACAATAAAAGAAATTATTACACGAAAGAGGGCAGTTACCATATATGTAGGCAAAAGCTTTAGAATTCCAAAAGAATGCGAAAAATTAGAAGAAATGAGTGCTTCTATAATGCAAAGGGTTCACAACTTAAAATAATAAAGCAATGAAAGAAATCAAAAAAAATCTATTACTTTGGCTTAAAAAAATATACTTAAGAATATACCTTAAATGGTTATTCAAATTTTCAGGAATTGAGGTAAAAATAGCTGAAAATGAGGAGGATTTACAAGATGTATTTAAATTACGCTATAGAATATACAAAGAATCCGGCTACATAAACCCCGAAGATTATCCCGATGAGATATTTAAAGATCCTTATGATAAATATTCAATTAATTTTTTGGCTCTGTACAAAAATAAACCCGCAGGAATAGTACGTCTTGTAAAAAATTCCGAACTTGGCTACACGCTTGAGCAGTACTATAATCTGGAATTACCCGCTAAAGGCAGAAGCGCAGTAGAGGTTTCACGCCTTGCAGTAGACAGAGAATACAGAGGGGGGAAGCGCAGAATAGTCATAGCTTTAATGCGCTCTGCATTCAGATGGAGTAAAGAAAACGATGTTAAATATTGGTATATGTTTATGCCCGAAAAATTAGCTAAAGCATTTGAAGATCTGGGGGGTAAATTTAACCTGCTTGAAGAAAGGGAGTTAACAGAAGAAAATAAAACAGCACGCAAATCTTTAGCCGGCTATTTTGAAAAAACAGGTGCCAAGCCTTATGTGTTAAGCGTTAAAGAATTAAACGACAACTTAGATCGCATGAAGATCTACTGGTAATATATGGATATTCTAACAATAGCTTCGGTTTTGCTCATGGTAGCTAATATCAGCTTGGGACTTTTGGTATATATGAGAACCCTGGGACAAAGCAGAGGCAGGACTTTTCTGGCTTTTACAACCACGGCAGCCCTTTGGATAGGAGGACTTGTCTTGTCTCAGCAAAAAGTTGCTGACATAAACCCTGATCTTGCCGCAACGGGGTTAAAGCTTGCTTTTGCGGGGGCTGCCCTTACCATTCTTTCATTTGTATACTTAACCACCGTTTACCCCAAAAAGGTCCCTTTTCGAAAAGCTGTAGAATATCCGGTTTTATTTTTAGGAATACTATTTGCCCTTATCTCGCTAAGCACCGATAAAATAGTTCTTGAAATAAAGGAGTACTTACCTTTTGGCTATACCGTTGAATATGGATCTTTATATTACTTTTATGGTGCATATATAGTAATAGCCCTTGTAGTAGGGTTTTGGATATTAATTCAAAGATACAAAGAAATAAAAGATAGCGATGATAAAAAAGAGGCGCTACAATTAAGATACTTTTTAGGAGCAACATTTCTGTCTTTTTTGCCGGTTGTAATAACCAATTTAATAGTGCCTTCTTTTTTGCATAATTCGCCAATATCAAGGATAGGCCCTTTATTTG
>JAWVZY010000015.1:0-18208 GCA_033721955.1 Candidatus Spechtbacterales bacterium | reverse complement strand
GGTAAAAGCAGGAGAAAGCGGAAAGCTTTATGCTGCATTGAGTGAAGCCAAGATAGTCAAAGCTTTAAAAGATAAGGGCTTTAAAGTTAAAAAAACAAATATAAAATTAGAAAAACCCATTAAAGAGACAGGTGAATTTGATGTAAACCTTGAATTTGACCACGGATTAGAGGCACAGATTAAGGTTATTATAGAACCCAATGAGTAGGTATATATTTGTACTTGGCGGGGTGATGAGCGGCGTAGGTAAAGGCGTCGCAACAAGCAGTATTGGCGCGCTTTTGAAGGCGCGCGGTTTTAATATTACTGCTGTAAAAATAGATCCATATTTAAATGTAGATGCCGGCACTATGAATCCTATAGAACATGGAGAAGTATTTGTAACAAATGACGGTATAGAAAGTGATCAGGATCTGGGAAATTATGAAAGATTTTTAGATGTTGATATGTCTTCAGTTAATTACATGACTACCGGGCGAGTTTATTCAGAGGTTATAAGAAAAGAAAGAAATCTTGAATATGGCGGCAAAACAGTTGAAGTTGTACCTCATATAACAGATGAGGTAACAAGGCGTCTCAAGAGAGCCGGTGAAGAGTCGGGCGCTGATTTTGTAATGGTAGAGATAGGAGGTACTGTAGGCGAATATCAAAATGCTATATTTTTAGAAGCAGCACGAATGATGCATTTGCGCAGGCCTGATAATATACTTTTTGTTCTTGTAACATATTTGCCTAAGCCCGATATGATAGGGGAGATGAAGACAAAACCGACCCAGCATGCAGTACGTACTTTAAATTCTGAAGGAATACAACCTGATATAATTATAGCCCGAAGCGAGGAACCTCTTGATGAGCCCAGAAAACGCAAAATATCAACATTCTGCAATATTGAGGAACATAAAATAATTTCTGCCCCTGACATTCAAACAAGTATTTATGAGGTTCCTCTTAACTTCGAAAAAGAAAATATTGCAAAAACAGTTTTAAACGAGTTTGGCATGAGAGAGCGTGCAGCCGATCTTAATCAATGGAATAAACTTGCGGATAAAATATCTTCTTCTGTCGAAAACGGTAAAAATGGAGGCAAAAAAATACACATCGGGGTTGTAGGTAAATATTTTGAAACAGGCAATTTTGTTTTATCTGACGCGTATATATCTGTAATTGAAGCAATAAAACATGCTGCCTGGGAGCAGAATGTAAGTTTTGAATTGGAATGGTTAAATGCCTCTGATTATGAAAATAAAAACAAGATAAAAGCGTTAAAAAATTATAATGGCATAATAGTGCCGGGTGGTTTTGGTGAGCGAGGTATTGAAGGTAAAATAAATGTAATTGAATACTGTAGAAATAATAATGTTCCTTATTTGGGTCTGTGTTATGGGATGCAATTGGCTACGGTGGAATTTGCACGCAACGTGTGTGGCTTGGATGCTCATACAACTGAGGTGCAGCGAGACGCAAAACATCCTGTAATTGATGTTATGCCCGAACAAAAAGTTAATTTACGGCGGAAAGATTTTGGCGCCACCATGCGCTTGGGGGCCTATACTTGCAAGCTTAAAACCGGTTCTATAGCCCATAAAGCGTATAATAGGCAATCTACTATATCTGAGCGTCATAGGCATCGCTATGAGCTAAATAATGCCTATAGAGAGCAGTTAGAGGCTGCGGGACTTGTGGTTTCAGGCGAAAATACCCAAAAAGGCCTTGTAGAAATAATTGAACTAAAGGATCACCCATTTTTTATGGGTACTCAATTTCACCCCGAACTTAAAAGCAGACCCTTTAATCCCCATCCATTATTTGCAGAATTTATTAAAACCTTAAAATAAAAAACCCGCATGAAGCGGGTTTTTTATTTTTATTTGCCTTTTATATTACAGAACATCTACTACTTTAACTCTTCGCTGCTTTCCATTGAAGTTGGTTTTTCTTTTTGTGCGAAAACTAACAACACCCGCTCGTGCGGCATAAAGTGTGTCATCAGCTCCTTGGCGTACATTTTCGCCCGGTAAAAATTTTGTTCCACGCTGGCGCACAATTACCATTCCGGCCTTAACTTTTTGCCCTCCAAAAAGTTTGACTCCAAGACGTTTACTTATGGAATCGCGGCCTAGTTTTGTACTTCCAGCTGCTTTTGTTTTTGCCATAGTCGTTTACTATTTGTTGTATTAATGTTATTTTGCCGTTAATGAAAAAAGACCTATACATTGCTTTAATTTTCACTCTCTTTCTTATCGTAGCCTTTTCATTAGGTTATTTTAGCGCAAATTTGCAAAAAATGCAAAAACCTGCACTTGTAGTGGAAAAAGCCACCAATGATTCGAATTATACCCAAGAATCACAAAATTTGCAAGAGCGCGAGGGAGGAGTGGTAGTAAGTATAAATAGTGATAAATATCATTATCCTGATTGCCCCGGAGCAGACCGTATTAAAGAAGAAAACAAAATATATTTTGCCTCCGCGGCTGAAGCGATAGAGGCGGGCTTTATTTTGGCAGGTAATTGTAAATAAATGCTAAAATGAAGTTATGGCTTTAGGGGATAAAAAAAATACGTATCTTATTGGTATAAAAGGCGTTGGCATGACTGCTCTTGCCCAAATTTTAAAGAGTAGGGGAATAGGGGTTATGGGCTCTGATACCGATGAAAAATTCTTTACTGATGAGGTTTTAGATAAGCTTGGGATTGAGGTTATTGAAAATTTTTCTGAGGGTAACATTTCACCAGATATAGATTTGGTTATACGCTCTCAGGCCTATACAAAAGAAAATAATATTGAAGTATTTGAGGCAGAAAAGAGGGGAGTGGATATAATTACATATCCTGAGGCCCTTGCAGAGCTTTTTAATAGTTCATATGGTATTGCTGTGTGTGGTACGCACGGCAAAAGTACAACCAGCGCGATGCTGGGTTTTATTTTAGAAAAAGCGGGATTTGATCCTACAGTTGTTGTGGGGAGCCGGATTAATGAGTGGGGGAGTAATGCGCGCGCCGGGAATAGTAAATACTTTGTTATAGAGGCAGATGAATATAAAAGCGCCTTTTTAAGGTATAAACCCAAAATGATAATTTTAACAAATATAGATTTTGACCATCCCGATGCCTTTAAAAATGAAAATGAGTATAGGAAGGTATTTGAAAAGTTTATGAGCGATAATAATGAGGCAAAATTAATTGATGGCAGAAATATTGAAATTAAAGATTTTAACTTAAAATTACCGGGCGCATATAATTTAGAAAATGCCACACTTGCTTATAGAGCTGCATTATCTCTTGGGGTAGAAAAGAGTAAAGCAGTTGAGGCTCTTGAGGGTTTTGGAGGCCTTGCCCGCAGATTTGAAAGCTATGGCGAGTATAGAGGCGCACTTCTATATGATGATTACGCGCACCACCCAACAGAGATAAGGGCCGTGCTTAAAGGCGCAAAACAAAAATACCCGGGTAAAAAAATAATAGCGCTATTTCAGCCCCATACATATTCGAGAACAGAGGCCTTGTTTGGCGAATTTATAGATGCTCTTGAGGGTGCAGATGAGGTTTATATATTAAAAACTTATGGCTCAGCAAGAGAAGAAGGGGAAGATACATCAGGAAAAAATCTTGCAGATAAATTAAACACAAAATATTTTCAAACACACAAAGATGCCGCGGAATTCATAAAGAATAAGTTAAATAAAGATGTTCTGTTTCTTGCTTTGGGAGCAGGTGATGGCTGGGAGGTGTTAAAATTATTAAATTAAAAAAGACCCCGGGTTATGGGATCTTTAGGATTCTATTTAAAGGACTTTTTAAGAAGGAGTTGTGCAATTTGTACTGTATTAGTTGCAGCCCCTTTTCTTAGATTATCTGCAACTACCCATATATTTAAGCCGTTTTTTACTGAATTATCTTTTCGTATTCTGCCTACAAGAACTTCATCTATACCATTTGCGGTAATTTGCATAGGGTATTGATTATTTTCAGGATCATCAACTACTTTTACTCCAGGAGCATCATTTAATACTTTTCGGGCATCTTCGGGGGTTATTTCTATATTTGTCTCTATATTGATGCTTTCTGCATGGCCATTAAATACAGGGACTCGCACACATGTCGCGCTAATAGGGAGAAGCGGTGTATTGAATATTTTTCTTGTTTCATTGACCATTTTCATTTCTTCTTTTGTGTAACCATCTTCAAGAAATTCATCAATATGAGGAAGACAGTTGAAAGCAATCTGATGAGGGTAAACTTTATGGTCAAGTTCTTTTTCGGGAACATTTAGAACTCTGCCTGATTGGAAGTGAAGCTCCTCAAGCGCTTTTTTGCCCGTACCGCTTACTGCCTGATATGTAGAAACTACAATTCGTTTCAGACCCGCCTTTTGGTGTATTGGCCAAAGAGCTACAGCCATTTGTATGGTTGAGCAGTTTGGATTTGCGATTATCCGCGGTTCTTTACCTGTAGGTAGAGATAGCGGATTAACTTCCGGTACAATAAGAGGAACATTTTGTTCCATGCGCCAGGCGTTTGAGTTATCTACAACGAAACATCCGCTGCCAACTGCAAGTGGGGCCGCACTCCGGCTGACAGAAGAGCCGGCTGAAAACAGGGCTATATCGGAATTTTCAAAACTGTCGGGCTTTAGTGTATCTACGTGTATGGTTTTCCCCGCAAAATACATAGCTTTTCCCGCAGAGCGTTCTGAGGCAATCAACTTAAGCTCGTTTATGGGGAATTCTCTCTCTTCAAGCACTCTTAGCATTGTACGGCCAACATTACCCGTGGCTCCTACAATTGCAAGATTGATCTTAGTCATTTTATCTCCTTATCTTGAGAACTGTGGATACTATAAAGAAAAAATAGTTTTTTGTAAAGTTAGTATAAAACCGAGCATATGCTCGGTTTTATTTATTCTTCAAGGCGATTGCCTCCGTGAAATTTTTTATGTATATCTTTTAGGCGCTTGCTTGTAACGTGAGTATAAATTTGGGTAGTTGCTATATTTTTATGCCCTAAAAACTCCTGCACTGTTCTAAGATCCACCCCTTGAGTTAGAAGATCTGTAGCATAGGAATGGCGAAGAACGTGGGGTGTTACATTAACAGGTAGTCCGGCCAGTTTGCCATATTTTTTAACCATTTGCTCTATGTAGCGCTTTGAGAGGCGGCGAGAGTCGGTATCGCCTCTGCTTCTATAATTTATAAATAGAGCGGGATCTGTATCCTCACGGCTATCTGTATACATTTTTAGCCATTTAAGGGCTCTTGGAGAAAAATATACGGTTCTGGTGGCGTTTCCTTTACCTGTTATTGTAAGTTCCAGGCCTTCATCCATGTTTTTAAAATTTATTTGGTCTCTATTGAGATCAACAAGTTCAGATATGCGAAGCCCGGTTGAAAATAACGTTTCTATAATAGCTCTGTCTCTCAGACCACCTTTTTTTCTTGTATCAGGTGTTTCCATTAATTTTTTCATTTGATCAAGGGTCAAGAACTTAACAGTTTCTTGCTTTGCTCCTTTTGGCAGTTTTATTTTACTTGAAGGCAGTGATGTGATATCTCTGTCTGTAAAGTAATCCAAAAGAGCTCTTAGTGCTACCAGATAGTAATTTTGGGTAATTTTTTTTAAATTATCGCCTGAAGGCGTTTTATGTTTGCGAGATAGGTATAATCTATATTTCCATATATGGTCGGGGGTAAGCTGATGGGGGAGTAGAGAATCATTGCCGCTTTTTTTTAACCATTTTACAAAAACTTTTAAATATCTTGCATAATTTTCCTGAGTTTTATTTGCAAGACCTTTTTCTATCTCGCAATAGTCCAGAAAATCGGTTATATGTTCAGGTATGGGTTTATTTGACTTATTCATAGGGAAGAGGGGTATTTAGCTATATTAAAGGATATAGTATTATTCGCACAATATAGGTAAAGCGAAGTTATATCCTATTATCATAGTAAAATGTACGCTTATAACTGTAAAGGTCTATTTTGTGGAAAAACTGTATATTGCACCAACTTTGTGTCATATCTAGACATTATTTCGCACTTTAAGTTTATTTTACTATTTTATACGGTACTTGGGTCGCTTATTCCTGTATTATTTTATTAATACGTATAGCTTTATCTAATATCTCACTTATTTTATCTATTGTTACATTAACTGCATGCCAGGCCTCTTGAATGGCATTTTTAGCCGTTTTAAATGTATTTTGGGCTATAGATACCCCTTTTATAAATAAGTTTTCTCCGAGCTCAAGTAATTGTGAAAACTTTTCATTTATTTTTACTCCAAGATCGCCAAACAGCGGTATTGCTTCTGTAACATCTCCCGGTAATATAATAAGCATCACCAGAAGCATTATAAGAACTAAAATTAATCTATGAAGTCCCATTTATCGGATATAAAAATTATTAAACTTGACAATTGATAAAAATTATTGTCTTTTATTAAATTATTGAAGATAATCAAATGGATTTAACGTCGCGCCAATTGGCAATATGCCGGCAATACTGCTGGGCTTTGTTTTAAATGTTCCGGGCGCATAAACCATAAAATGCAAATGCGGCCCTGTTGAAAATCCTGTTGAATCCATATACCCCACTACTTGTCCCCTTTTAACTTCCTGACCTACTGCAACCGGTCGCAGGGATGACATGTGTGTATATGTTGTTACAAGGCCGTTTGGATGTTCAACTGCAAGCCAGTACCCATAGGCATAAGGAGAGCTTTCCATTGCCTTAACCACACCTTCATCGGCCGAGCGTATAGGTGTTCCAAGACCTGCTGCTACATCAACACCATTGTGAAAACCTCCCGCGCCTCCATCACACGATGGATATGAGCTTCTGGCCCAAGAATTATGAAGACACCCATAACCCTGCGTTAAAATGCCCTCTGTTGGCCACTGCAGTATGCCTTTTCGTGCCTCGGGCACATTGCTTGGATCAAGCGCCTGTCTTAACTGATCCTCGAGATCAAATATTTCTTGGCGCATTTCTTGCTCTTTTCGTCTTATCTCATTTAGAGTTTGCTTATACCCGGTGGCCTCTTGTTGGGTTTGTGCCAGGAGCTGTCTTTGCGATATTTTTTTCTGCTCTAGAATTATTCTTTGATCTCGTAGTATTTTTGCATCATATTCAAGTTGCTCTTTTTCTTCATCGAGCTCTTCTTTAGATTTGAGCAGTTGTGCTTTTAGTGCCTTTAGGTGCTTTAGATTATCATCCATTGATATTTGCAACGATTGCCTTGCTTGCACCTGATCAAAAAAAGTTGAAAAATTTTCATATTTAAATACAAGCTCCAAAATAGATTCTTGGTCTGTTTTGTATATTTCTTGTACCAGAGCCGTCATTTGTTCTTTGACTCTGTCTATATCATTTTCTTTTTTGTTTATTTCCAGCTCTACTTTTTGTATAGCAAGTTGAGTCGATAGTATTTGTTCTTTTGTTATACTTATTCTGCCCTCTAGTTTATATATTTCATTATTAAAATATGCTATGTAATCTTCAAGGTTTTCAGCATGCTCCTCTGTTTTTTCAAGATTTTGTTCTTGTTTTTGAGCTTCTTCACGCAATTTTTTTAAGCTCTCTTCTTGTTGTTTGATTTTCTCTTCAAGTTCTTCTATTTCTTCATTGTAGTTATTATTAGTTTGTTCTTCTTGTTGGAATTCTTCCTCCGGTTCTTCGGCGGGAGGCGGTGTCAGGTATCTGCCGTATTGATCGTATTGCGCGTTAACCCCTCCCCTTTCCGCGACAAGGGTTAATATAAAAAGTAAACTAAATATAAATAATAAAAGTTTTTTAGACATCTTACTGTAATTTTTTGATTGCGTTGTCAATTCTTGACAATACCTTTTTCTTTTTTAGTACCTCCATTATTTCAAAAGGTCCGGGAGAGGCCTTTTTACCTGAGACAGCAACCCGTAAAGGCCATAAAACCCTTCCCCTGTCCCCTTTTTCTTGAGCATGGGGCATGATTATTTTTTCCAGCTCGTCTTTATTCCAGTTCTTTTCATCTATTTTTTCTATTATAGCATTTAATTCTCTTAATTGCTCTGCGGCATCTTTTTTATCAGATTTACGCCATATAAGCAGCTCGCTATTATAGTTTATATCTTCAAATATGAATTTTACAGCATCAACTATATCGGATAATTTTTTTATACGCTCCTGCTCCATTCCAAGTATTTTTTCAAGCCAGTCGTTGTCCGTTTTTTTATCTATAAGGTTTGCATTTTCAAGATAAGGCATACATAACTGCCTGAACTCCTTAAGCTTAAGAGATCTTATATAATTTGCGTTCATCCAGTTTAGTTTTTCTATATCAAATATAGCACCGCTTTGCTGTACATCGCTTATCATAAATTCTTCTATGATCTGCTCTTTATTCATTATTTCTTTTTCGTCATCTTTGGGATGCCATCCGAGAAGAGCGAGAAAATTAAACATGGCTGCCGGGAGATAGCCCATGTCCTTGTATTCTGAGACGGATGTAGCGCCGTGCCTCTTACTCAGCTTACTTTTATCAGAACCCAGCAATAGAGGTATGTGGGCATATTGCGGTCTTTCCCAATTAAGAGCTTCTAATATTAAAATTTGCCTGGGCGTATTTGATATGTGGTCTTCTCCCCGCATAACGTGGGTTATTTGCATTTCATTATCGTCTACAACTACCGCAAAATTATACAGAGGATCATTAATACTTCTTGCTATTGAAAAATCGCCCAGGTTTTGCGCATCAAACTTTACTTTACCTCTTACAAGGTCGGTAAATTCTATATCTCCTCTTGTGTTATTTTTGAACCGTATTATGGATCTTTTAATTTTTTCTTTCTCATCCCTAATGTCCTCATCCCTATAAGAACATATATGGCGCGGCGCCTCTTTGCTTTTCATTTGTTTTTCTCTCTCAACCTGTAACTCATCTTTTGTATGCCAACAATAAAATGCTTTATCCTCTTCTAAAAGTTTTCTTAGGTATTGTTCATACACCCCCATTCTTTCACTTTGCCTATAAAATTCATCCCACTCCAACCCCAGCCATTTTAGGCCTTCTGTAATATTTTCCTCTAGCTTTTTATCTGACCGTTCTCTATCTGTGTCTTCTATGCGCATTACATAGGTGCCTTTATGATGGCGCGCAAATAAATAATTAAATAGCGCCGTGCGGGCAGTACCTACATGAAGTGTGCCTGTTGGTGAGGGCGCCATGCGCACGCGAACACCGCCCTTTGTATTAACTGATTTATCCATAGTTTTTTATAATTTTTTGTTTACTCAATTTTTTATTTAGACCTACAAGTATTTCAGCTATCTCTTTTGCTGCATTTGGTTTTGAGAACTTAATAGCGGCTTCTTGCATAGCTCTTTTTTTCTGAGGATCTTTGGTTATGGAACTAATCCTTTCCATTAAAAAGTCGTCAGTAAGATTTCCCGCATCTAGGGCTATGCATGCGCCGGTGGCCTGGTAGGTTTGCGCATTTTTTTGCTGATGTCCATATGCAGAACCCGCTAAAGGTATAAGAATACTTGCTCGTCCGACAGATGCTATCTCAAAAATCGCCCCCGCACCCGCTCTGGATATTACAAGATCAGATGCACTATAGGCCAGCTTTAGCTGTTCTTCTTCTAAAAATGCGTGTGGATGATAAGAGTTTTTAAGATTGGCGGGTAGTCTATTTGCATATTCTTTAATGGGGCCGAAATGATCTTTACCTGTAACATGTATAACTTCATATTCTTGGACTATTTTTTCCAGTATAGAAACTATAAGAGTATTTATTTGTTGAGCGCCCTGACTACCTCCCATTATAAATATTACAGGTTTCTGTGAAGAAATGCCAAGGATTTTTTTAGCTTCCATTGGAGCGGGTATATTTGAGAAATTTCGCACAGGGTTGCCTATATGCACTATTTTTTCGGATGGAAGTTTTGGGTATTCTCCCGGAAAAGAAACAATAATTTTTTTACAAAAACGAGCCATTACTCTATTTGCCATGCCGCTTATCGCATCGGATTCATGGGTAATTACAGGAATTTTAAAAAGCCAGCCCACAACTACAACAGGAAAGCTTCCATAGCCCCCTTTTGAAAAAATAACATCGGGCATATGCCACAAAAGGTATATATAGGCCTGAATAAAACCAATTATAATTTTAGGCAAGACAAGCAAATAATGAAACGAAAAATATCTTCTAAACTTTTCTGTAGATATATGTATCGGTTTTATTCCGTTCTTGCGCATAAGCTCTTCTGTGCCTGTTGCATGCCCCATAAACACAAGGTCTAAAACCTCCTTTCTTTCGCGTGCTATGTTATTCAATTCTCTTGCTACAGCTATGAGTGGAAATGTATGCCCCCCTGTGCCGCCGCCGGTAAATACTATTTTCATGATATTTCTTTTGAAAGCTGCAGGAGAAGCCCCGCGGCCATTAATGTTACTATCATTGATGAACTTCCGTAACTAATTAAAGGAAGCGTTACACCTGTCAGGGGTAATATGCCAAGAATTGCCCCCATGTTCACTATTGCTTGTATAAATAGCCAAACCGTTATGCCTAGCGCCGTTAAGCGGGCAAAATCATTTCCCGCAAGCTCTGCTATTTTAAATCCGCGCCATACAATAATAAGGAATATTAAAACAAGCAGCGAGGCTCCTATAAAGCCGAGCTCTTCAGCCCATACTGCATAAATTGAATCATTCATTGCAAGGGGAAGAAGGTTCTTTTGTATGCCTTGTAAGGGTCCTAAGCCGAATAATTTTCCCGAACCTACCGCTATCATCAGTTGATTTATTTGGTAACCCATACCAAATGGATCACTTTCGGGATTTAGAAACGTTAAAACTCTACTCATTCTGTATGGAGATGTCTTAACAAATATATAAAATGCAGCAATTCCTGCTCCCATTATACCACCTATATATTTAAGGCGCGCCCCTGCAGCAAAATACATAGCCCCGGCCGTTATAGCTATTATGCCGGTTGTGCTGAAATCGGGTTGCGCCATGAGAAGTAAGATTAAGATGCTCAGAAGCACCATAAAAGGAAAAAACTCTTTACCTTTTTTCATCTCCTTCATTTTGTTTGATAACCATGCAGCTAAATAAATCACAAATGCCAGCTTTACAAGTTCTGAGGGCTGAAAAGTTGCAAATCTCAGATTTATCCAACGTTGTGCCCCCCCTGTTTCAAGAGCAAGACCGGGTACAAATACAAGCAGCATAAGTCCCAGAGATATTGCAAATATGATAGGAGCTAATTTTTTTAATTTCTTATAGGGAAGTTTGTACATTATAAATGCCGCTATTCCCCCTATAATAAAACCATATAGGAATTGATGTACAAAATATTCATATATATTGCCAAAATCCTTGTTACTCTGTTGTGCAGATGCCGAGATCAGAGCAACTATACCTATAAAAATAAGCGCCCCAAAAGCATATAGTAATATTTTATCGGGCTTTTTCTTTTTACGAGCCATTAAACTTATTTATTATTTTTTTAAATTTTTTTCCTCTTTCAAATTCATTTTTGAACATATTAAAACTAGCTGCGGCAGGTGATAGTAAAATAATATCCGGGTTTGATTTAACGCATTCCTCAACAGCTTCTTTAAGGTCTTTAACCTGCTCTATTTCTCCCTTTTGTTTTTTATTTTGTATCTCTAATAGTATTTTATCACTTGCAGAGCCGGGCAACAAAGCTATAAAATAAATACCCTTTATTATATTTGAAAGCTTATTGTAATTAAGTCCTTTATCCTTGCCACCTAATATAAGCGCCACTTTTTTATCGGCAAAATGTTTTAGCGATTCAATGGTAGCATAAGGGTTTGTGGCAGTTGTATCATTATAAACTCTTATTCCTTTTATATCCCCGACATATTCTAACCTGCCTTCCAGCCCCCTAAATTGTTTAATTGTGTCTATAGCTTTGGACTTATCTATATTTAAGATATCAACTACTTTAAGTGTTGCGGCTATATTTTGAGGGTGTAGCATGGTTGAAGTATCTTTTAACTTTGTCTGTGAATAATATATTTTTTGTGAGGGAGCATCATTTGTATCTTTTTTTAAGCTACTGTGAGCCACAAGATAATCAGTGGGATTTTGATATAAATACATTATCTTTTTAGCATTTTTATACTGCTCAAAATTTTTATGACGATTTAGATGATCCTCTGCTATATTTGTAAGCACAGCGATATGGGCATTTTTTTTATGTTTATTTATGCCTTCAAGTTGCCATGATGATAATTCAATAACTCCCCAGTTTTTTTCTGCATTTTTTGCTTTGTCCATTAGTGGCATGCCCGGAAGCCCTGCAATATAGGCATTTGGATATTTAAACTTTAATACTCTATGTATTAAGGCCGCGGTAGTAGATTTTCCCTTGGTGCCCGTTACAGCAATTAGCTTGCTTGTATTTGCTAATTCAAAGAATATCCCGCTTGTCATATCTATTTTGACACCCGCTTCCCGGGCTATTTTTAGATAGGGAGAATCATTTGGAACACCCGGATTCTTTATTATCAGATCTGCCTGAATAAAATCTTTTTTCCTGTGTTCGCCCAGCACCCAGTGTACCACGGGTTTATTTTTTGCCTGTATTTTATTTAAGTATTTCTTTATTTTTTCCACTGAAGGTTTTAGTTCTTTTTCATCGCGCAGATCGGTTATTGTTAGATTTGCGCCTTCTTTAATAAAAAACAAGGCGTCTGCAACACCTCCTCCCATCAACCCCAAACCCATAAGGGTTATTTTTTTATTTTTGAAGCTTAAGTTCATGCTATATGTTTATTAACTTGGATCGGTATTCTTCATTCAGGTATTTTTTAAGCATTTCATCAAAATTTTTATTATCTTTTGTTGTGTAAAATAATGTTTCCCCCGGCTTGTCACCTGATTTTAGTTGTTCATTGGCCTCAAGCACACGCATAACTTGCCTTGCTATCGCTTCTCCCGAATCTAAAACTAATATCTCCTCCCCTACCACATCTTTTATTGTATCGCTCAAAAGCGGAAAATGTGTACATGCCAAGGCCAGGGTATCTACCTCTTTTTTTTGCAGTATTTTGAGAGGCGTTACAAGTTCAAGAGTTCTTGCATGAAATTTACCTTCTTCAATAATCTCAACTAAATTGGGAACTGCTATTGTGTAGACATCTTTGTCGTCGGCAAAATCATTTATAAGGTTTTTGTGGTATTTGCTTGCAGCTGTTTTTGGGGTACTAAGTACACCAATTTTACCATTTTTCGTTTCCTCAGCACACGTTTTTATTACAGGCACTGTACCCACTATCGGAATATCAGGATTAATTTTGCGCAAATAAGTAAGTGCCGACACTGTAGATGTATTGCATGCTATTACAATTAGCTTTGTACCCTGATCTTCAAGCCATGATACAATATTTCGCCCCCTCTCTTTTATTGTGCTTGTATTTTGTATGCCATATGGAAAATATTTTTTATCTGCAACGTAAATAAAATCCTCCTGTGGTAAGAGTTTTTTAACATCTTTATAAATGGATAATCCTCCTATTCCGGAGTCAAAAATACCTATTGGCTGCATTAACTATATTATAACAAATAAGCATAAAAATACCGATTAAAAATTGAAGTTTAAAAACACCCCGTCCGGGGTGTTTTTGTTTTTAAATTTTTTAGTTTTAACCTATTAAACCTATTATTATTCCAAGTCCCGCCATGACTGCCGATATTATCCAAAAACGCATTACAACCTTGCTCTCAGGCCAACCCTTGGCTTCAAAATGATGGTGGATTGGTGTTGATAAAAATATTTTTTTACCGTTTCTTAATTTCTTGGAAATAAGCTGTATAATGACGCTTGCACTCTCTATTACAGGTATAAAAGCAATAAGTAGAAGCAATAATGCCTGGTCTGTAAGTAGAGCTATAATGCCTAAAGTTACCCCAAGGGGCATTGACCCGGTATCACCCATAAAAAAACGGGCCGGTGGCACATTAAACCATAAAAATGCAAGAAGTGAGCCGATAATTACAGCGGTAAGAGCTGCAAGATGAAAGCTTCCTGTGACAAACGCAAGTACTCCGTAGCTTGCAAAGGCAAGCATAAGCACGCCTCCGGCAAGCCCATCCAAGCCATCTGCTTCATTTGTGCTAAATGCTGTAGCTACGATAACCAGTATAAAAAACGGTATATACCAGACGCCAATTTCTATATCGCCTACAAACGGAATATGCAGGTGTGTCCATTCAAGTTTAAAATAAAACCACCAGGCGCCAATTGCAGCAATCGCAGTATAGAGTGTTAAGCGGTGGCGCATGCGTATTCCCCCGCCTTTGGGGCCTATTTTAAAAATTCCCAAAAGATCATCCGCAAGCCCTACAATAGCCGATGCAAATAACGCGGCAAGAGGCAGGTATGTCTCTCCTCTGTCTATAAAATTAAAACGCCCCAGTATGGAGTCAGGGAAAATTTGTGCCAATATCCAAAAAGCAGCCATAAGCAGAAGCACTGTACCCCAAATTAAAATACCGCCCATTGTTGGAGTTCCCTCCTTGTGCTTGTGAAGCTCCATAAATACAGGAGCATTTGAGTCCTGCCTTATTTGTTTGCCGAAATTATATTTGTATAGAAAGTGAGTTAATGCCGGGGTCCAAAGAATAGTTATGCCAAAAGCAATGCCTGTTAAGGCAAATATACGTACTAATTCAATTATATTTAATTCAACCATTTTTGAACTCTATTCTTCCCAGATGTATGCTTCTTTTACCCAGTTATATAATTCTCTTGTTTCAGCCACTCTGTCTATAGCATTGAGCACCGCGATAACTACGTAGCGATCACTGTTTGGTGTCGTTGCTATTATTGCCATTGAGGGCCCCGCTTCATCTGTAAAACCGGTTTTGCCCCCGATAATTTCAGGATAAGCACCAAGTAAGGTATTTAAGTTTATCCAGTAATGCGCCATGTCCTTGTTTAGTGCTTCTGTAGCATGGCTGGTTTGTCTCATGATATAGGCAATATCTTTGTTTTGAGTTGCTTCATACAATATTTTACCTATACTGTTTGCAGAAGATGTGTTATTTGCGCTTAAGCCGGTTGGCTCCTCAAAGGATGTGTCATTAATTCCCCAGTTTTGAACCTTCATGTTCATGAGCTCTACAAAATCAGGTGCTCCTTCTTCCCTGTTATCATTATAATGTTCTGCCAGAGCTATTGCCGCATCGTTGCTGCTTTCAAGCAGAAGGGCATATGCCAGCTCCTCAGCTGTTAATTTCTCACCCCCTACAAGACCCCCTGCCGCACCTTCTGTTTCTATTGCATCTTGAGATATTGTTACTATAGTATCAGGGTCTATATTTTCAAAAGCTACAACAGCAGTCACCAGTTTTGTAATACTGGCAATGGGTCTTACCTGGTACACATTTTTACCGTATAAAATTCTTTTTGTCGGCATTTCAATTGCTATAGCGCTATAGGCCTCAACATCTTTAAACGGCACAGCCCAATTGCGCGTGGGCAAAAGATCAAGAGCTGAATTACTTTTTAGAAATCCCGAAAGTGTTGTGTTTATTTGTATGGGTTTTGGCAGGAAGGCGGGTGCTGGGTTGAATTTATCTAAAAATTCATTTTCTGATATTAACTTTAGTTTTAATCTATTTTGAGTAGTAGTTTCTGTTGCTGTCTCCGATGTTTTTTGTGGAGATAAAATATTAATTGTTGCTAGGTTTACATTTCCATAATAGAAAAACAATGTCAGTAATACAGGTAAAATTATAGAGATTCCTAAGATCCCCAGCATTTTTGGGTTATTTTTTATAAAGATCTTTGTTTTATTTAAGACCTCTACTATAGTATTTTTATTTTTTATCTTCATCTTTTTTTTCTATAACTTTAATTCCAAGTTCTCGCAGTTGTTTTGCATCTACTTCTGAGGGCGCCTCCATAACTGAGGTTTTGCCTGAACCGGTTTGCGGAAATGCCTGTACTTCTCTTAAATATTGTTCATTTTGAAGTATCATAATTAATCTTTCTACCCCATAAGCTATACCTCCGTGTGGTGGAGCGCCATAATTTAGCGCCTCTATCATGTGGCCAAATTTCCTTCCTGCCTCTTTTTCGCTGTACCCTATAACTTTAAGTACAGCTTTTAATACCTCGGGTTTATGTGCCCTTATACTTCCTCCACCCACTTCATAACCGTTACATACAAGGTCATATTGTGTTGTTAATATGTTTTGAGTATTTTTACCTGCAAGTACATCTTCTATAAATTCTTCTTTAGGTTGAGAAAATGGATTATGGGTAAAGGTCCAATTGCCTTCGTCTGTTTTTTCAAAAAATGGGAAATCAACCACCCAGGCAAATGCCAGTACACCATCTTCCTTTTCTTTGTCATTTCGCATATCAAAACGATCTTCACCGTATTTTTCCATGGCTTCTGCATAAGTTAATATAGGAAATGGTTTTTGCTTTATTTTCCTTCCAAGTGATTCAAATACGCTTGTTATCATTTTCTCATTTAAAGCCATAACCTCATCTCGTTTTACAAAGCTCATTTCAATATCAATTTGTGTATGTTCAAACCCTCGGTCTGCCCTAAGGTCTTCATCTCTTACTGCGCGTGCTATTTGAAAATATTTTTCAAAACCAGCCACCATGAGCAGTTGTTTATATTGTTGAGGTGATTGCGGTAAAGCAAAGAATTTTCCCGGATGCAGACGCGCGGGTACTAAAAAATCACGGGCGCCTTCAGGTGTTGCTTTTGTAAGCAGGGGTGTTTCTATTTCTGTAAAATCTTTTTCAAACAGAAATTCTCTAACCTTTTTTATAAGCTCTGAGCGGAGTTTTATATTTTCATTTAATCTTTCGCGGCGTAAATCTAAATATCGATATTTAAGCCGAACCTCCTCGCTAAGATCATAGCCGTCTGTATTAAGTGGAAACGGCGGCGTTTTAGAGGAATTTAATACTTTTAATTCTGTGGCTGGTATTTCAAATCCTCCTGTTTCAATATCAGCATTTTTCATATTTTCAGGTCGTTCTTTAACCACCCCTTTTATTGAAACTACCCATTCATCTCTTATATCCTGCGCTATTTTATAGGCCTCTTTTGCATCCGGCTTTATTACAACTTGAACCTTGCCCGTTTTATCTCTTAGGTCAATAAAAATAAGCTTGCCGTGATCACGGCGTGAATCCACCCAGCCGGCAAGTTCTACCTCCTGGTTACTTTTTTCTGTTATTTGTTTGATATATATCCTCTGCATCTTTCTTTTGGGTTATATTTTCTAAAGGCGTTAAGGGCAGTTCTACAACAAATGTACTTCCCTTTCCCTCGCCCTCGCTTTCAGCCCATATTCTGCCATTATGCCCTTCTATTATCATTTTTGCAACATACAGGCCAAGACCTGAACCTCCTGCATTTTCTCTTTTTCCCTTCTCCCCCCTTTCAAAGCTTTGAAATATTGTATTCAATTCTTCTTTGGGTATTCCTATTCCATTATCTTTAATATAGATCCTTACATGTCCGTTTTCTTTTGCGGCCTTAACAGAAACCCCTCCTTTAGTTTGTGTATATTTTATCGCATTATCAATTAAATTTGAAATGACTTGGCTTAATTTGCCCTCGTCCGCATAGACCATTATGGGTTCTTCAGGTTTTTTCCAGTTTATATCAACATTTTTTACATCAGCCCAAACTCTCAGGTGCTCTACTATACCATCCATCATTTTTATCAGATCAACTTTATCAAAACTGTATTCTAAAGTGCCTTTTTCAGCTCGGGACAAGTTTAAAAAGTCATTTATAAGCCGAAGCATGCCTTCATTTATTTTGTAGGTTTTGTTAATAGTTAAAAGCTGTTCTTTATTTAGCTTACCAAAATCTCCTTCGCGCAACATTGCAAGATAACCCTTCATGCTGCTTATGGGAGTTCTTAACTGATGAGAAGCGATAGATAAAAATTCCGATTTTTTATCTGAAAGTTCCTGCAAGGCCTCTATTTCGCGAATTGTGCCGCGCACAAGCAGGTATCCAAAGATCGCTATAAGAATAAAAAGCCCCGTGTTGAATATGAATTCAGAAGAGGTAGATGATGTGAAAATATTAATTAAAAATATAAAGATCGTAAGAACGCTAAATAATTCTGTTGCAATAAGCCGTACGTCAAAAAGATTATGCTGGACTATGGCATATGTTATAGAGACAATTAGAACGGTTACAAATAAAGG
>JAWVZY010000014.1:0-18620 GCA_033721955.1 Candidatus Spechtbacterales bacterium | reverse complement strand
TGTGGTAGGTGTAAATATGAAGGAATCTTTTATATATGATTGGAACATGAAGCCATGGAAAAGCAATTTTCTTTTAGTGGCCGTTCCTATGTCTATTGTTTTATTGGGGGTTAGGGATTTTATTCCTGTAATCGGTATAGTGGGTGCTGCGATGGGGGCTATTAATGGCCTTTTCATCACACTTTTATTTGTGCGGGTTAGAAAGGTAGAAAATGACTCTGTGCTTAATTTACGCGTTTCAAAACCTATTTTAATGTTAATAATATTCTCTTTGGTTTTGGGCGGTTTTTATGAGATAATAAAGATATTAGTATAGATTATTATGGGATTTTTCAAAAAAACACCTACATCAAAAAAAGATAGGGAGGAATATGGTCCGGGCAAAGAGGATATTGTAATTTGTCCTAAATGCAATGCTTCTTATTATTATAAAAATTGGCACCACAACTTAGAGGATTATGAAGAACTAGATAAAAATAAGAACATTGAATTTAAGCTGTGCCCCGCCGATCAAATGAAATCTAGCGGTAAATTTGAAGGCGAACTCACTATTCGTAATGTGCCTCCGGAAGTTAA
Organism: Candidatus Spechtbacterales bacterium; assembly: GCA_033721955.1. Taxonomy (GTDB): domain Bacteria; phylum Patescibacteriota; class Minisyncoccia; order Spechtbacterales; family 2-12-FULL-38-22; genus JAWVZY01. The sequence goes on along the minus strand of JAWVZY010000014.1, from coordinate 18,044 downwards.
GGATGAAATAATAAATCAGCTTGAAAACATAGCTGATCGAGCTTACAGAAAAGATCCCATGGACAGGATTTTACAGATGCATATTACCGATGACAGAATAGAGGTGCGTACAAGTGAAAATCAGCTGGCTCTCAATATGGGTCGTTTGGTTCAGCGTGCGCATAAAAACGCGGAATCTAAGGTGCGCCTTTCAGAGGGAGAAAGCACTGCTCGCGTTAGGGTGTGGTGGCCTGAAAAATAGAATTTCTTGTATGAAAAATAAATTATACAAAGCGGAAAAATATTTATTTTTATTGCTACTCTTTAGCATCCCTTTTCAAAAAAGGGTTTTTTTATGGAGTGCGGGCATTGTTGATGGCTTTAATGAATGGCAGAGCATATTTTTATACGGAACGGACATTTTAGTTTTTATACTTTTTGGTTTATGGGCTTTTGGGTGGCTTGACCAAAAACAATCAATAAAATGGAATATATATACCGCGCCTGTTGCATTGGCGCTTTTGTTGCTCATAGTTTCTGCGGTTTCAATTTTTAATGCTGCATACGTTGGCATTGCTGTATACAGATTTATAAAGATAGCTGAATTTATAGGATTATTTTTCTATACTATCTATATAGTAAAAAAGCTTAAGTTCGAACATGTGGCTCTTGCCTTTGTGGCAGGAGGTATATTTCAATCTATAATTGCGATAAGCCAATTTTTTATGCAGCGCTCGGTAGGCCTGGGCATTTTAGGAGAATCACCTCTTTCTGCCGGTCGTAGCGATGTTGCCGAATTTATTGCCTATGGTTCGCGTTTTATGCGTGCTTACGGCACATTTCCCAGCCCTAATGTTTTGGCTGCATTTTTGTCTATATCTTTGTTGTCGCTGATATCATGGTATATTTTTAAAAAGAATCCGGGTCGCAGGGAAAAAGCTTTAGCATTAGCGGGCGTCATACTAATAGCATTTGCGCTACTTTTAACATTCTCTCGCGCCGCTATTGCCTCTGTTGCTCTTGTATTTGCTTTTTATTTGGTGGTGTTTATGCAAAAAAATATGGGCCCTCACAGAAAAAAACTTTTTTCTATTTTAACTCCTTTATTTTTTATAGTGCTTATTATGGCTGTTATATTTTGGCCTGAGATATATAGTCGTATTTTTACAGCATTTGCATCGGGTGATACAGCGCTTAGCGAGAGAGCTTTTTATAGCAACATAGCTCGCGACGCCATAAAAGAAAATCCTGCAGGTCTGGGAATTGGAAATTATACTTTATATATGAGGAGCAAATTTTGGGGCTTGCAAGAGACCCTGTATCAACCTGTGCATAATCTATATTTATTGGTTTCATCTGAATTAGGTATTGCAGGGGGCATTGTTTTTATATCCTTTTTGGGCTATACATTGCTGGCATCTGCGGTTAAGTTATTTAAAAAACCTACGCTACCGGCTTTATTGATTGTTTCAATATTTGTTTTCGTACTTGTTTCAGGATTTTTTGACCACTTTTACTGGACCTTGCAGCAAGGGAGTTTAATGTTGTGGATAGTGGCAGGTATGGTGATTGCAAGTAATAGGCAAAACAAATCATGGGCATAAATAACGATTCTTTAGAAAAAATAAAAAAAGATCTTATAAACTTAAAGGGCTCCGATCTTTATAGGTTAAGAATAGAAAATAACTGGAAACCTGTACTTGGAGAGGGAGATGCTAATGCTGATATAATGCTTATAGGTGAAGCTCCGGGCAAAAATGAGGCAGAACAGGGCAGACCTTTTTGCGGAGCTTCCGGGCGCGTGTTGGATAATATGCTCCATGGTGCGGGCTTGGATCGTGAAGAAGTATATATAACCGCACTTGTAAAAGATCGCCCTCCAAATAATAGAGACCCCAAAGCAGGGGAGATAGAATTATACGCACCTCTTTTAGATAGACAAATAAATGTTATAAAACCTCGCATGCTCATTTTGCTGGGAAGATTCGCTTCACAGTATATAATGAACAAATTTAAACTTGGAGATAAATTTATATCAATGAGTAAAACTCATGGCAAGGTTTTTGAAGCAGACACCGAATATGGTAAAATTGAGATTATGCCCGTTTATCATCCTGCAGCCGCCCTTTACAGTACAAAAGGGAGAAAAGCTGTTGAAAACGATTTCAAAAAATTAAAAGAGATTTTAAATAATTAAAATGGCTGTTATTAAGAAAAAAATTATACCCGGGATTCTTCTTTTTCTGTTTGGCATAGGGCTTATTGCCCTGCTTATATACAGAACAGATACAAAGGATCTTACAGATACTCTTTTGCGCTTTTCTCCTTTAAAACTTGTAGGAGTTATTGCGCTTAGCTTTTTAACTTTGACCGTAGCAAATTGGAGGGCTTATGTGATTTTGCGCTCTGAGGGAGCCAACATAAAATTTTTCGAACTTATGGGTGTATGGATTGCAGGAAACTCTCTTAACTATTTGACACCCTTTGTGTATTTGGGGGGAGAGGGCCTGAAGGGCTATATTTTGAATGAGCGCTTTGGCCTTCCTTGGGATAAGGCAGCCGCCTTTTTAGTTTTTGACAGGATTTTAGAGATAACAACATCTCTTTTGGTGGTTATTGCAGGTATAATTGCCTTTGTTTTATATACAGGCTTGCCGGGACTTACAAAAACCATTATTACTTTAACTTATATACTTGGTTTTGTGGGGTTTTTGATATTTTTATTTTATTTTCGCGTTATGCGTGACAAGCGCATTATACAGCCGCTTATGAAAATGTTGCGTATACAAAATACGCGCGCAGGCCGTTTTCTTATAAAGTCAGAAGATGATGTAATGAGATACTTTATTGATAATCGCCATGTCTTTTGGAAGGCGTGGTGGATAAGCATGCTGAAGCAAGTGGCCTTTATTTTGCGACAAGGGGCTTTGCTGTATTTTTTGGGCTATGGAATAAAGGCAACCGCGGCGCTTATATCTTTGGCAGCTTTATATCTGGGCTTTATAATACCTGTCCCTGCATCTCTTGGTGTACAAGAGGCGTTTCAGGGCGCTGTATTTTCAACATTTGGCATAGGAACAACAGGCCAGGGCGTTGGTTTTTCTCTTATATTGAGAGCGGCTGATATTTTCATAGCGCTTACAGGATTGGCCATTATTTTGCGCTATGGCCTGAGCTTACTTACATCGGCGTCGCGTTATATGGTAAAATTAAATAACAACGAAGGTAAAAATTAATAAATATTTATTATGGATTACGATCTTATTATCATTGGCGGAGGTCCCGCCGGAAGTGCAGCAGGCGTATATGCTGCCAGGAAAAAAGTTAAAAGCGTTTTAATTACAGAGGAATTTGGCGGTCAATCAGTCGTTTCACCTGATGTGCAAAACTTTATTGGCATACCGCATTTGCCCGGAACCGAGATAGCAAAACGCTTTAAAGAACATCTCGAAACATATAAAGATGATGTTTTAGAAATCAAAGAAGGCGATAGAGTTAAGAGCGTAAAAGAAGTTGATGGCGGTTTTGAGGTTAAAGCAGAGGATGGCCAAAGCTACAGGGCGCGCGCTGTGCTCGTAGCTACGGGCGGCCACAGAAGAAAGCTTAAAGTGGATGGAGCAGACCGCTTAGATGGAAAGGGGGTTGTTTATTGCGCGTCTTGCGACGCTCCCTTGTTTGGCGGGATGAAGACAGTTGTAGTTGGCGGAGGAAACGCCGGCTTTGAGGCAGCTCAGCAACTTTTAGAATACAGCCCCGAGGTCACCCTTTTAGATGTTGCAGATGAATTCAAGGCGGATCCTGCAACAGTTGAAAATGTACAAAAGAGCGATAAATTTACAGGCATTACGGGTGCTACTATAAAAGAAATAAAAGGAGATAAATTTGTTGAAAGTGTAGTTTATGAAAAAGACGGAGAAGAGCATGAGCTTGAGGTTAAAGGTGTGTTTGTAGAAATTGGCTCTATCCCAAATTCAGACATAGTAAAAGATCTGGTAGATGTAACTGACTACGGCGAAATAGTAATTGATCACAAAACAGCCCGGACATCTAAAGAGGGTATTTGGGCAGCGGGAGATGTGACAGACGTACCCTATAAACAGAACAACATAAGCATGGGAGATGGCGTTAAGGCCTTAGAAGATATATATATTTGGCTTACTAAAAATAAATAAGGAAATTACTTATTTTACTCAATCAAAAAACGACCCTTCGGGGTCGTTTTATTTTTTAGGTACTATTTTGTATCAAGATCTAAGTTTAAACCTCTTTTAACTGTTCCTTTCGGAACTACAAATTCATATTTTATTTCAGGAACTTCTGATGCCTGAGAGCCCCAGAAGCGCCATTTTTTAACATGTGAGTAGACCGTAAGTTTTGCATCTTTGCGGTCTTCTTCTTTTACCACGACATTGCTGTAATCTGCTCTTTTCTTCCCAAATCTTATATGTTCATTATCATCCTTATAGTAGTAAGTGTAATAAAAGTTCTCCCTTATATTGCCGGCAACAATAAAAAAGAATCCTGATAAACTGCCGCGAGTTTCGGTTCCGTCTTGTATGGCGACAAGTTCATATTCTTCTATTTGAGGAGGGAGTTCTTCATAAATATTATTTCCGACAATAGAACCAATTAAAGCTCCAATAAATACTCCTGCTATAGCGCCAAGTATGATTCCTCCAAAAATACCTATACCGTATTCACCGCCCCTTACACCAAAAATGAAAAATATGGTTAAAAATGTCAGTCCGCCAACTATCCAAAACCAGATCATTATCTCTCCTTTATTGTTTAGAGTGCATTGTGGCTAAAATATATCACAACTTATTTAAAAATACAAGTTTTTAGTTATTTTCAATGAACATACCTCGGTATGTTCATTTATCTTCTGTATACTAAATACTGAATATTGTATACTAAAAATAAGATGCCATCTAATATAAACAGAGAACTTGCCCATATTTTTGAAGAAATGGGCATTATATATGAGATAAAAGAAGATAAATTCAGATCTCGTGCTTATCACAGGGCTGCTTTAACCATGGATAATTTGCCTCGTGATGCAAAGAAGGTTTATAAAAAGGACGGTATCGAGGGTTTAAAAAAATTGCCCGGAGTAGGCCAGAGTACAGCTGAAAAGATAGAGCAATATATAAAAACAGGCCATGTAAAAGAATATGAAAAATTAAAAAAAGACGTACCTGTTGAACTTGAAGAGCTTACAGCAGTAGAGGGTGTGGGCCCAAAAGCGGTAAAGGCCTTTTATGATGAACTCGGTATTAAAAATTTAAAAGATCTTGAAAAGGTCGCAAAAGAGGGAAAGATAAAAGAACTCGATGGCTTTGGGGAAAAATCGGAGAAAAAGATACTTCAGGGTATTGATTTTGCAAAGCAGAGCGGGGGCAGGAAAAATATAGGAGAGGTTTTGCCCTACGCCCGTGAATTACTTGAGGAAATTAAAAACATCCAGGGAGTTAAAAAAGCTGATATTGCCGGCTCTCTTAGGCGAAGACAAGAAACAATAGGGGATGTAGATATTTTGGTGGCAGCAAAGGATCCAAAAAAAGTTTTTGACCATGTAGAAAAATTACCAAGAGTAGAGGCAGTGCTTGGCAGAGGGGAGACAAAAATGACAGTGCATTTGCGCAGGGCATTTGATATAGATATACGTGCTGTAGAGGAGGATAGTTATGGTGCTGCACTTCAGTATTTTACAGGAAGCAAAGAGCACAATGTAAAAGTGCGCCAAATAGCAATCGATAAGGGCTATAAATTAAATGAGTATGGATTGCTTAAGGGCAAAAAAAATATAGCCCCCGGTACAGATGAATGTGATATTTATAAAAAGCTGGGCATGCAATGCCCGCCCCCTGAGCTTAGAACAGACAGCGGGGAGATAGATGCAGCCGGGAAAGACAAGCTGCCCGAGTTAATAAAATACAGTTCGCTTAAGGGAGATTTACAGATACAAACAAAGTGGACAGACGGTAAAAACACTATAGAGGAATATGCAAAGGCGGCAAAAGAAAGGGGCTTAGAATATATAGCAATAACAGATCACACGAAAAATTTAGCTATGACAGGAGGGCTTGATGAAAAGCGCTTGCTTAAACACAAGGCCGAAGTTGAAGAGGTAGATAAAAAAATAAAAGGCATAAAGATATTGAGTGGGGTAGAGTGCGATATTTTAAAAGACGGAAGCTTAGATATTGAAGATGAAGTTCTTAAGCAGCTGGATGTGGTGGGCATTTCGGTGCATAGCTATTTTAACTTAAGCCAAAGGGAGCAGACCAAGCGGGTGATTAAGGCAATAAGCAACCCTCATGCAGATATATTTTTCCACCCGACTGCACGCAGGATAAATAAGCGCCCCGCTATTGATTTGGATATGGAAAAGGTAATAAATACAGCAAAAGAGCAGGGCACAGTTTTAGAGATAAACGCACACCCCGAACGCCTTGATCTTAAAGATGAGCATATAAGAATGGCTGTTGAGGCGGGTGTTAAAATGGTTATAAGTTCAGATGCCCATTCTATAGATGGCCTTGGAGTTTTGGAATATGGTATAGCTCAGGCAAGGCGCGGGTGGGCAGGTGCTGATGATATTATAAATACACTGCCTGTAGAGGAGTTTCTAAAAATGTTAAAATAAAGTATATGATAGCTTCATTAAGAGGAAAAATTAAAAGTGTTGGTGAAAACTTCGCAATAATCGAAGTAGGTGGTATTGGCTATGAGGTTAATCTTGTAGAACGCACAGCAGCAGAACTGTCAGGGAAGAAAGGCCGGGATATTGAAGTTTATACCCATTATTATTTGCGCGAAACAGCAGCAGAACTCTATGGCTTTTTAGAAGAGGCTGAGCGCGAGATGTTCGAGATATTAATAGGTATTAGCGGAGTGGGTCCCAAGGGCGCTCTCAATGTATTAAATGCCGCTTCAATTGATATATTGCAGAGAGGAATTGCCGCGGGTGATACCTCGGTACTTACAAAGGTTTCGGGTATAGGCACTAAGATAGCTCAAAAAATAATACTTGAGCTTAAGGATAAATTTGGTGATGAATGGTCGGAGCTCGGCGGAGATATAAGGGCAGATAGCGATGCTATTGAAGCACTTGAATCACTTGGCTATACAAAAGCGCAAGCTCAAAAAGCACTTAAGGAATTACCCCAAGATCTGGAAAGCACAGAAGACAAAGTAAAAGAAGCGCTTAAACAGCTTGGGTCAAAGTAATGTTTTTAAATTCTAAGGAATGGCGACAATTCCAGGAATCTGTTGGAAGAAAAACCTTCAGCATAGGGGAAGGTTTTTTAGTTAGATTAGATATTCCTTTTGGCAAAAATTATCTGTACTCAAATTATGTTGATATACCAAAGCACCTAAAAGAGGTAAAAAGTATTGCAAAAGGTGAAGGCGCGATATTTTTCAAGTGGGAACCTCTTATGCGCCGGGATCTTGAAGTTCAAGCTGAGCTTGAGGGCAATTTAGCATCATGGGGATTTCAAAAGGCGCGCAAAGAATTACAGCCGCAGCGGACAACAATTCTTGATCTAACAAAAGATAAAGAAGAGATTCTTGCCGGCATGCATAAAAAAACTCGCTATAATATACGTTTGGCGGGCAGAAGAGGGGTAAAGATAGCCGAGTCGGAAGATTTTGAGAGTTTTTGGAAGTTAATGCGCAAAACAGCCCAGCGTGATAAATTTCATACACATTCAAAAGATTATTATGAAAAACTGCTGGGCCTTAATATGGCAAAACTTTATTTTGCAAAAAAAGAAGATAAATTGCATGCCGCAGCAATAACCTTATTTTACAAGGGAAGGGCAACTTATCTTCATGGTGCTTCTGATTATAAATATCGCCGCGACATGGCTCCACACCTACTTCATTGGCAAATTATTCTAGATGCCAAAGAGCAGGGATTAAAAGAGTACGATCTTTGGGGAATAGACGAAAAAAAATGGCCTGGTGTAACCCGCTTTAAGAGAGGGTTTGAAGGAGAAGAAGTCGAATATATAGGCAGTTGGGATATTCCTTTACAAAAATTCTGGTATAATCTATATAAATTAAAAAACGAATTTTAGCGTGAAAAAGATTGCAATAACAGGCGCAAAAGGCAGGATAGGCACAGTTTTGAGAAGGGGGTTGGACGGTTTTGATATTACTTCAATAGATCTACCTGATATAGATGTTAGGAATTATGACCAGCTTTTAGGGGCTGTTTCGGATCATGATATGCTTATACATCTGGCATGGAAAGATATGAATTTTATGAACGACACCTTTGACCCTAATGATCTTAAAATGGCAGCTAATGTTTATAAGGCAGCAGCAGAGGCCGGAGTAGAGCGGGTTATAATGGCAAGCTCTGTACATGCTGATAATTTTTATAAAAAAGATATTAAAGCGCTTTTTTCTACAGATGCAAGACCATCTCCCGATAGCGTATATGGAGCCGGCAAAGTTTTTGTTGAGGCTTTGGGCAGGTATTATAGCGAAAAGAAGGGGTTGGAGGTTATATGCGTAAGGTTTGGAGGTGTTAATTTAGAAGATAAGCCGCCCCAGAAACCATATGAACAATATTCACACGCTTATTGGGAAACAGCTGTATGGTTTAGCAACGGGGATTGTGTTAATTTGATAAATGCTTGTCTGAAGGCAGATTCTATACCTGGAAACTATACAATAATTTACGGAGTTTCAGATAATAAAAACAGGGTACACGATATATCTAACCCTTTTAACTGGAAACCCAAAGATAGCGCAGAGGATTATCAATCATGAAAAATATTATAAAAAAAATAATGCCCGATTTTCTGTTGAATTATTACCATGCGATGTGGCCGTTTTTTGGTGCTTTTATTTATCGCTATCCTTCAAGGAAATTAAAATTAATAGGTATTACAGGAACTAACGGCAAGACCACTTCTGTACATATTGCCTCGCATATTTTGGAAAAGGCGGGTTTCAAAGTTGCATCTATTTCTTCTTTGCGCTTTAAGATACGCGAACATGAATGGCCAAATAAATTAAAAATGACAATGCCCGGCAGAATGAAGCTTCAAAAATTTTTGCACAGGGCGCTAAAAGCCGGTTGCGATTATGCCATTATTGAAGTTACAAGTGAGGGCATTAAGCAAAATAGGCATTTGTTTTTGAAATTTGATACAGCTGTATTTACTAATTTAACCCCCGAACATATTGAAAGCCACGGCTCTTTTGAAAAATATAAAGAAACAAAAGGCAGGTTCTTTACTCTTCCCCACAGGTCTTCCGTTGTAAATATAGATGATAAATATGGAGAGTATTTTCTGGATTTTTCCGCTCGAGAAAAAATTGCATATACTCTTGTAGAACAATTGGAAGAAAATAAAGAAAATATAAACACCACAATTTTAGCAGAAAATGCCCGGGCAAATGTTTCAGGAATCAGTTTTAATTTGGAAGGGCGGGAATTTCAGTTGCCAATGTTGGGTAAATTTAATATATATAATACCCTTGCTGCTATAGGTATTGCTGCCTCCCAGGGCATATCTTTTGAAAAAATACACGAGGCATTATCGGATTTTTCAGGGGTTTCCGGCCGCCTGGAGGTTGTAATAAACGATCCATTCACAGTTATAGTAGATTATGCTCACACCCCGGACGCCCTTGAAAAAGCATATAAAGCAGTTGTGGACTTAAAAAAAGAGGGTTCAAGGGTAATTGGAGTATTGGGAGCGGCAGGAGGCGGAAGAGATAAATGGAAACGGCCTGAACTTGGAAAGTTAGCTGCAAAGTATTGTGATGAGATAATTTTAACTGATGAGGATCCATATAGCGAAGATCCTGCCTCAATTTTGAGTGATATTGAGGCCGGATTTACAGGCAATATAAATTACGAAAAAATAATAGATAGGCGCAAGGCAGTAGCAAAGGCCTTGAAAAAGGCTCAAAATAACGATATTGTAATTATCACAGGCAAAGGTGCCGAGCCTCTTATGATAACTGCAAAAGGCCCTATCGACTGGGATGACAGGCAAATAGTTAAAGAAGAGTATAATAAGATACATGACTAAAAGATTGCAGGTGGCTTCATTGCCATCCGGTATAAAAAAACATATAAGAGAGGAAAAAGCGCGTATAAGGCGCGAGTTTTTAAGTGATGAAAAGCGCGCCGAGCAAATACGAGAGTTATATAAGAAATTTATTTCATATAGAGAACAAAGTTCTGATTCTAATATTAAAAAACAAAAAAAGCCCAAGAAACAAAATAGTAAGAAAAAAGCTTCGGCAAATAGCAAAAAGCAGAAAAAAAAGAAAACAAAAAACTCAGCTAAAAAAACTAAAAATAAAGGCAAAAAGAGCACAAATAAAAAATCAAAGAAAAAAAGTTAAAAAACCGCTGAAATAGGCGGTTTTTTACTTGACTCTATTGCGTTTTTTAAGTTATAGTTAATCATTAAACCTTTAGGAGGTTTAGGAGGAACTTTGAAAATAAAAACCTCAGTTTTGAATAGAAACCCAATGAATAGAAGAAAGGAGGTGTACTAGCATGAGCTTTAATGTGAAAGAAATTCAAGGCGTTTATCGCGACATTATGGAGCAAACATATAAGCGCGTTAAGGGCCATAGCATGAGAAAAGGTGCCAAATACATGGTTGTAGGTATTTTTGCCAACGGCCATATATTGGTTGAAGCAGTTCCGGGAACCGGGAAAACACTTACCGCCACTACATTTGGCGAAGTTTTGGATATGGATTTTGGAAGAATTCAGCTGACACCCGACACCAAGCCAAAAGAGATTCAGATGGAGGTCGAACTTAAAGGCAAATATGATTTTGAATTTAAGCCCGGACCGATATATGTTGAATATCTTTTGACTGATGAGATTAACAGAACACCGGCTACAACTCAGTCGGCCATTCTTGAGCCGATGGAGGAGAGGCAATTAACTACCCCTGAACTTGGGACAGTGATATTGCCCGAACCATTCTTGGTTGTATCTACCCAAAACCCCATTGAGCAAGAGGGCACTTACCCTCTTTCGGAGGCACAGCGCTCTCGCTATATGATGAAGATCAAGGTTGAGCCCGCCAGACGCGCGGAGCTTGTCGAGATCGCTTTGTCGGACAATAAAACTCCGGTAAAGAAGCTATATAGCACAAAGGATGTTTTGGAGATTCAAAAGATCATAGATGAAGAGATCGACATTAAAGATGATCTTGTAAACAAGGCAGCCGGCGTAGCTGAGCTCACCTGGAAGCAATATTCTGACATTGCCAATGGCGTGTTTAAATCAGGCGTTTCAAACAGAGGACCCAAATATCTTGTAAGGGCATCCAAAGCTCTTGCAGCGATAAACGGAAGGGAATTTGTTACTGAGCGCGATATAGCTGAATTACTATACCCAACTTATTGGCACACCGTTGTCTTTGAGGAGTATGAAAAAGATAAGTATGAAAGTATTTTTGACGAAACTATGCGCAAGATAATTTCTAAGGTTTTCCCCGAGCTTTTAGATGAAGAGCTGTATTATGCGATTCAGTAAGTTTGAGGAAATATTTAACATAGCGCAGTCATCAGGCATTGAATACAAGGTACGGCTTGTAAGAAATTTGCTTTATGGTGAATACAACAGTGTATACATCGGTGAAGGTCTTGAGTTCGCTAAATTTGAAGAATTTGGCCCCGATAGTGATCCGCGCCAGATAGATATAGTCGCAAGCTTGAAATCAGACAGCTTACTGGTTGCTCGTGAACGCGAGCGCCGTGAAGCCCGTTTGTTAGTTGTTTGTGATGTATCGCCCTCAATGATGCTAAGAGAAAAGCCGGAAATAGCTTTGCGAGGCATTGCCACATTGTTATTTTCCGCCTTGGATCAGCATATAAGAACAGGCCTTATGCTTGTGGGCTCGAATGAGCGCATTGAAGTGCGTCCGGGATTGGGCAATAAGCAGCTCGCCAGAGTTAGAGACGCTCTTGCAAGCCTATATTGTTCGGATCGTGAGCCATTAAGCTTAACCAGCAGGCCAAGAGAAGAGAGATTTAAGTTGAGCGGGTGGGAGCATATCCTAACCCAGGATTCTTATATAGCTTTTTTTTCTGACTTTCTGGGTTCTGACAGGGATTATTATATTCCTGCAGCTGATGAGTATAATGGTCGCTATAGGATTGTTCCTGTAGTTGTGCAGGATGATCTTGAGCATACATTTCCGCGGGATTTACCGCGCGTAGGCAGCTCAATTGAGATGGTTGATCCTGAATCAGAAGAGATAAGCTCTGTTTTGATAAACAGGAAAACCGGCATAGAGCTTGCCAATGCGCATGAAAACCGTTTTGAGCAGCTGGAGAAATTATTTGAAGAAAAAGAATTGCCATTTGCGCATTTGAACAATCTTGATATGAGCGGAATTTATTCTGCTATGCAGGAGGTGTTCAATGCGGTTCATGCACTTAGACGCTGATAGAAGAAAGGAGGGTGCAGAATGATAGCTAAATTGTTTAACGGAAAACGAATAGCCGTTTTTTCGGTACTGACAGGAATTATTCTTGCACTCTCCGTTTTCATACTCCCTGATTACAGGGTAAGCACGAGCACGGAGGCGCAGGATAAAATATTTTTGGAAGACCATAAGATTATCGCATTGGATTGGAATATTGGCTCAGAGGATGGTAGCGAAGATGACACTTCCTATTTTCTCAAAGATAAGTTCACTATGGAATTTATCTTTCAGTACAAGCATAAGAGAATTGAAATACAGGAAGAGTCCTTCAAAAACCTTACCTTTGGGCCACTTGAGCAAATTGAAGATTCTGATCCACGCATAGAGCATAAGAAGCTCAACAATGAGATATCTGAAATGCGCTATATTGTGGATGTTTATTTTCTTAGAGCCGATCCCGGTAATACTTATAAACTGGAAGGTATGGAAATAGAATATGTTTCAGTTAATACAGGGCGCTCAGTTCTACACGATATAACTCCGCCACACACTTTTCATGTAGGCACTTATTGCGGGTATTATCCAAGTAGCTGTCAGTTCAAGTTATTGAACGATACCTTTGAAGGTAATACTCCATTGTTTGCCCTCATTCTAAAGATAGCAGCGGGATTAATGGTTCTGGCACCGATTGCGCTTATGGCTCGCTGGTTCAGAGAAAGAAGTTCTCAAAAAGTTAAAGACAATAATGCCGAGACCCACCGCCTTATAGAGCTTTATGAGCGCTATGTGGCCGATGTTGATGTTCGTGAGGCAGAGGATGCCGGCGAATATATGCAAACTCTGCAGAGCCTGTCTTATAAGCTGGCTGAGCATTTCTTTCATATTCACCCCAAGGACTTTTGGGAAAACGAATCTATGGATTGGCAGACTCTTCATGAGGCCTTGGATGCAAAATCTCGCCCTTCAGGCGCAGATTTTCAAGATGTAAGGCGCACAATCACAGCAATGAAAGAAGTTTTTGGTGCCGAAATCAATAAGCACCAAAATAAGTACAAAAAAGTTATCGGCTTTTTACGCCGAGCAAAGGAGGGGAGGTAAATGGAACTCTGGTCACAATCAATAAGATCAATTCAATTTGCCTCCTCTTTTTCATTTTTTATTGCAGTGGCCGTGTTTCTCTTACTTGTCACACTAGCGGGCATATGGAGAGGTCGTCGCAAAGGAAATAAAGGAGCAGTAAAGTTAACGGAAGTCAGCAGTATTGGTAAATTTGGCGTTAGTCGTGAACGTTTTAGCAAATATGCGCGGGTTTTGTTTGTTACATTACTCACGCTTTCAATAGCGTTAATGTGGCTACAACCCCAAATTGAAGTCCCGGCTTCATCTCAGGATACATCAGATCAAGATATAAGATATCTATTTCTTGTAGAGGATATTTCTACCAGCACTATCGGCAAATACTCAGCATGTCCTTCTGTTGAAGGGTGTCCGCCGGAGCTTGAAGATAAACAGGCATTTGAAATACATAAAGATGCGACCTCGCGCTTTATAAAAAATGTCCCAAGTGATTTTCGTGTAGCATGGTATTTTTTCAGCTCAAAAAGAGTGCCATATAGGCAGCCGACAAGCAGCACAAATGAGCTTGCTCGCTCTGTTGCCAGACACACTCTTGTTGAAAAATCAGAATCCGGAGAGAATTTATCTGATCTATGGCGCTTTTCAGAGGGTACTCGCATTAGAGAAGCACTTTTATACACTGAAAATATGATAAATGAGTTAGGTCTTGAAGAGAAGCTTGAAAGTACAGCTATTATTCTAATTACAGACCTCAAATATAACGGCCTTTTGCTGACACAGACACTGACGCAGTTAAGCGAAAGAGGGGTGCGTGTCTATGTATTAACTCACGTCTCTGAAGAAGATCTTCAGCCGGACATTGAGGCATTTGCTGACAACGAGCTTGTGAACTTTTTCACTGTCGTACCTGAAGAGGCAATGGACGCTGCTTATCAAGAAGTATTGAAATTAGAAAAGAGCAGAACTATAGTTGAGCAGGATACAGCCACCTACAAAAGCATAATGCCGACTGTGGCGCTTTGGGTGCTTGTATTTCTTGTATTAGGTATTGTTTTGCTGGAGCAATTTGCACACAGATCGAGAGGAGGTGAATAACGGATGAAAAATATAATTCTCAAAGTGAAGGATGCAGTTAAGAATATATCGCTTAGAGTTTGGGATTTCGCTAGTGAGCATTGGAAGGATGTTTTCATGGTTCTGCTTGCAGGCCTTGTTGTCATCCTGGTCATTGACTCATCTCTGATAGGGGATAATCTTTCTACAGAGTTGATAGCGATATCACTTATAGCGCTTTTGTCGCTTGTATTAAAGCCCACACGCTCTCTGCTTGCAGAGGCAGTTAAGGGCCTTATCAATGCATTTGCGTTGATAGGGAAGCAATGGAAGCGAAGCGTACTGGTAGCCACCTTTTTGATTTTGGCCGGCGGACTGTTCTTGGTGTCTGAAGCATTGCAGGACACAGTTGAGCTTGGACCTGTTGAGATTGAAAAATTAGAACTTACAGATTCTGAACAAGAATTTCTTGTCTATGGGAAGTGCAAAACCGCTGCAGATGAAGCAGCTGACAAAAAAGATCTAAGGCGTGCCCTGAGAGCATGCACTAAATCTGAAGGTATTGAACCTCACGATTCTATTGTTGACGCCTATTCCAGATGGAAGAGAGCTGAGGTAGAAATGAAGTTCGCTTTCATAGAAGGTACTGTTAATATTGAAAAACTATTATCAGCACGGGCGCTTTATTATCAGGTTTTGGAAATACTTCCCCCGGATAATCCGCACGTTAAAGATATTCAGATAAACATTGAAAAGCTAAGAATGAAAATTAGTGAAGAGATGCAGAAGAAAATGGCAAAACAAGGCAAGGGCGAAGAAGAAATACAGGCCGCAATACAGGAAGCATTAGATTTTTCCGGAGACGGATTTAGCGAGGGCGATCCTAATGACAGCGGTTATTGATTCGCTTTCTAATGACCTAAGCTCTATTGTTTTTGGAAACCCACAAGCATGGTATTTATTGCTTGCAGTGCCTGTCATAATTCTCATATTCTGGAATTCATGGCGTAAAGAAAGAAATCTTTACAAAGCATTGCATCAAAGAGGAAAGAAATTTGCTAAAAGATACGTAATACTTGCTGTTATAATTTCTGTTATGATAAGTTCTCTCAGCGCTATAGCAGCACAGCCTGAAATTGTTGAATATATGCCTGCTCGCGTGCCCCCAAAAAGAAGTTGCATCATGCTTATAGATGTATCTAACAGCATGGAAGCATGGGATAATGTGCACGATAAGACAAATTTAGAGGTGGCAGCTGATACGGCCTGGGAGGTTATTAAAGGCCTTTCGCCGGCACGTTGTCAGATATTTGCTTATTCGGGGGCATTTTTGGACATTTCAGAGTTTACAGATGATTATAAGCATTTGTACGATACGCTATATACGAGTTTCTATACTGAATATAGCGGTCCGGTTCCCGAGAGGGGCTCTGATCTGCCCAATGCTTTAAGGCGCATTTCAAACTGGCTACAACATGAAGAGTACGAGGGCATAACTAAGATAATTCTCCTTAGTGATGGAAATATAGGTGAAAACCAAGGTCCGTTGCTTGAAGAGGCAATACGGCAAGTTACAAACAAGGGCTTGAGTATTGTGCCAGTAGGGATAGGTTCTCTGGAAGGACAGCGTATTCATCGCTACAACATCAGAGGAGAACTGCTGGGGTATGCAATGGCTAATGGTGTTCCCAGGGTATTTTATCTTGAGGAGGCCAATCTAAAGAAAATTGCCGGATTAACAGGAGAAAGATATTTCCACCAAAGTGAAAGTGAGGCGCTTATAGAGTATTTGCTGGAATCAGATTCGCTTGGCAAAACTTCATTTGAAAAAGGTGAAGTGCTCAGCAGACAAGATTACAGCTGGATATTCCTTATACCGCTTACATTATCGTTTGCCATACTTTTATGGCGACGCAAAGAACTTTATTAAAAAACCCCCACTCGGTTAGAGAGGGGTTTTTCTTTTTGCTTTTCTTTTTATATTATTTAACGCTTTCAACCACTTTTTCAAATGTTTCAGGTTCATGCTCGGCAAGTTCAGCCAATACTTTTCTATCCAGCTCAACTTTATTTTGTTTTAGCGCGTGAATGAATTTACTGTATGTTGTACCGTTTTGGCGGGCGGCAGCATTTATTTTTATCTGCCATAATTGGCGCATATTCCTTTTTTTCTGTTTTCTGCCCACATATGCATTGGCCATAGCATGCCTATTGGCATCTTTTGCCAGCTTATAGGTATTCTTTCTTCTCCATTTATAACCCTTGGTCTCTTTTAAGACCTTTTTTCTTTTTTTTGTGCGTTGTGTTCCTCTTTTAACTCTAGCCATAAATATTATTTATAAGGTAAAAGCCGCTTAATTGCTTTAAGCTCTGACTTCGAAACTTCAACCCATTTCCTTTTATTTCTACGCTTTTTGCCGCTCATTTTAGAGTTAAAGTGGCTCTGCCCCGAAACACGGCGCATTATTTTGCCGTTTGCTGTCACCTTAAAGCGTTTGGCTGCGGCCTTTTTAGTTTTTAGTTTATTTTTCTTACCCATAATTATTTTGGTCTTATTGTAAATTGCATGCCCCTCGGGTGTCTCTTTGGTCTTTCGTCCATTTCATACTCTTCTGTTAACTTATCCAAAAATTCCTGTATTTGTTCCTCGCCCCTGTCTCTGTATGCCTTTTCACGGCCTTTCATTGTGAGTTGCACCCTAACTTTATAACCTTTTTTGAGCCATTTGTCCACCCTTTTTGTTCTAATTTCAATATCATGGTCTGATGTTTGCATCCCAAAACGCACCCCCTTCATTATATTTCCCGGCTGTTGGCTGCTTTTTTTTGCTTCCTTCTCCTTTTTTTCCTGTTGGTACATGTATTTGCCGTACTCCATTATGCGCGTCACAGGTGGCTTTGCCTTAGCCGAGATTTCTATAAGATCTAATCCTTGCTCCTTTGCTTTTTTTATCGCTTCATCCCGGCTCATAACACCCAGGTTTTCGCCGTCGTTATCAATAACACGCACCTCTTGTGCGCGTATTTGTAAATTGCGTCTTGGTTTGTTTTGGTAGGCCTTTCTTTTGCCTCTTCTTTGTCTTCCCATATATAGTTATAACACTAATATAACATAGAATATTTAATAAATAAAGAGCCGCCCTTAGGACGACTTTATATTTTAAGCATTAATTTTCAGGAGTATGTGCTGCGGCTATACTCGTAGGCCATTGTGACTTTCCCAGCTCATTGAACACGAATTCTTTAGCTTCTCTGGGAGACATTCCTTTTTCTTTTGCAAGTTTCCACAATTCTTTTTCTCGCTTGAGATCCTCAAGCACTTTTGGATTTTTCGTTCCTATTTTGTTACATTTTGTACATTCTTTTACCGCAATCCACAATCTGGAATCATAATGCCAATTATGGAATCCAAGTTTGCAGCTAAGGTGTTTTTTCTTCACTTCGTACTCCTTTTAAGATAGCTTAAATAACTAAAAAGAGTATAAGTTAAATTATACTCTTTGTCAAT
>JAWVZY010000013.1:0-18987 GCA_033721955.1 Candidatus Spechtbacterales bacterium | reverse complement strand
GGGCAATTGCAATCAGTTGCAGAAAGGGCAAATTCCAGATAATTGTGCGCCCAAGAATAGTCGTATGGCTTAAGATCGCCACCATTTCTGGAAAGCAACGCAGGTTTGTCTATCGGATGCAAAGATACTGCTTCAAGAGATATCTTTTCAAATGGCCATTTCCCCTCGCCTCGAGGCGGAGGTGTATGTCCGTAATCATAAAGCATATACCATTTTTCTTCCTCTGAGTTATACTCAAATCCCTTGAAAGTTATTCTCTTACCATGAACCTGGTCGCCCCTAAGTTTTGATACCAGAAAATAATCTTCTCCCTCTTCCATATCGCTTGCATGCCTCACCTGAAGCGGGTCAAAGTACGGCCTGCCGTGTTCGTAATGATAATCAGGCGGGGTTTGAGGATAAGTGGGAATATCTAGTCCATGCTCTTTTGCTATTTCTATCTTTTTTTCAATAGGCATATCTTTATTTAGAAAATCCCTTACTCTGCGGGTCAATGTTTTCTCATCTATACTATTTATATCTACCGGATTTTTTTCACAACCAAGATCATGATCTTCGAGCATATCTGTATCACAACAATTGCGTTGCGCTACCATTATATTACCTCCTGCTTCCTTGGCTTTGAGCCGGTGACCTCGTGGCCGGTGGCTCTTTGCAAATTCTGCTTTTTGGGAAGCATCTAAAAGCAAAACCCGAAGCGAAGGTGTAAAAACCTAAGCTTCAAAATAAAAATACACCAAAAATGGTGTATTGTCAATTTGTTACCCTTAAAGCCGCTCCGCCAAACCGTTTGTTTAAAGATACCGCGGTCAGATTTTTCCGGCGAAAATCTGCCGCTGCGCTCTCCTTTGGCTGCCCCTTCGGGGGCCAAGCCGGCCTGCAGTCCGAGAGCTACTTTAAACAAAGTTTGGCTTCGCTTTTTATATAAAAGGCCGTAAACACAAACCATTTTATTCCGTCGTAAGCGGGAATGAGGGAGCTTTGTGCAAATACCCGAAGTGAATAGCAAATGCGTCTTGCCGTCAGGCCGTAGTGCCAAAGGCACAAGCTGTCGCATTTGCGTTAAATGAACGAGGTTATATTTGCCAAAGCGACTGAATGGCAGCGTGGAGTAAAATGGTTTAGTGTTGGAGGTATATAAAAACACCTCAACGCGTTGAGGTGTTTTTAATATTTATTTAAACTCTACTCCAAAAACACGCTGTGCGTTTTCTGTAGTTTGTTTCTCTACTTCTTCAAATGGCACCCCTTTTATCTCTGCAATTTTCTCCGCTATATATTTTAGGTTTGCAGGTTCGTTGCGCTCCTCCTCTACTTGGGGCGGATTCAAGTATGGAGCGTCTGTCTCAAGTACTATTCTCTCCAACGGGGCGGCTTTTACAGCATCGCGTACAAGATCCAGCTTAAAAATTAAACCATTAACCCCTATGTAATAACCCATGGCCTCAAATTCTTTAAATTGTTTGGCACTACCTGTGTATGAATGTACAACGCCGGGAATATCAAACTTTTCGGTGTGGGGGTGATCGCGCAAAATTTTAATAAGGTTTTTGTGAGCAATGCGGCAATGCAGAATAAGGGGCAACTCCATATCCAGGGCAAAGTTCATCTGCTCTTTTAAGGCCTCGGCCTGTTTATTTTCGTATGGGGCCCTTTTTGATTTATCCTTTGGGCGATACCAGTAATCAAGACCGACCTCCCCTATTGCAACTACCTTATCTGACTTTGCAAGCTCTTGGTATTTTTCTCTATCAAACTTCTCGGCATAGGTTTCGTATTCTATATGCTCGCCAACTTCATTTTTATCTACCTTACGCTTTTCTATGTGAATTGGGTGCAGACCGACCGCGGCCCAAACACGGGAATCATTCCATTTTTCAGCAAGCTCTACAGCACGCTTTGAGGTTGAATACTGAGAGCCGGGCATAATTAAAGAAATACCCGCTGAAAGCGCTCTTTCGAGCGCCTCTTTTGAATCGTCTTTATAAGCATTAAAGTTTAGGTGACCGTGAGTATCTACAAGCATAAATTTTATCTTTTATATTTAAAAAGCGGAGCCAAACTTTGTTTAAAGTAGCTCGAACGCACAGCGGTCTGCCTGCGTCGCTCGGAAAATAAAGCAAGCTTTCTTTTCGCTCGCTATCCTCAGCATCCGGAGCGCAGGCGGGCTTGGTCCCCGAAGGGGCCGCCAAGCGAGAGGCAGCGGACGATTTTCGCTGGAAAAATCGGACCGCGGTACTTTAAAGAAACGGTTTGGCAGAGCGCCTACTCTAATCTTGGAAATAGCGCCTCTCCCTTTTCCATCTTAAACTTCCATGTCTTTTTAGCGCCGGGCTTAATGCCTAACTGGTTAAATACTTTTTCAGAGGTTGTGGGTATAACAGGGGTGAGCATCCAGGCAACATAAGCTAAAATTGTAGCTACATCTGAAATTTCCTCTTTAAATTTACCGGCATCCTCTTTTGCAAGAACCCAAAGTTTTGTATCGTTTATGCGTTTATCGGCGTATGAGATCAGCGCACTTACCTCCCTGATAGCGTCTGAAAACTGAAGTTCTTCCATGTAACCTTCGTATGCCTTCCATCTTTTATCAAGCTCTTTTTGTGAGACGGAAGTTAATTTGCTCTCAAGGGGTTTATCCAGATATTTCTCGCCTAAACTTGTTATGCGAGCCAAAAGATTACCCAGGCCAAGGGCAAGATCGCCGTTGTAGCGGGCCTCAAACTTTTCAACTGAAAAATCACCGTCTTTAGTTGGCTGAATCTCAGATAGCATATAATAGCGCAAAGCATCAGCTCCGTATTTTTCTACTATTTCATTTGGGTCAATTACATTGCCAAGTGTTTTTGAAAGCTTTTTGCCCTCTACATTTATAAAACCGTGCACAAAAAGCTTTTTGGGCAGGGGCAGGCCGAGAGATAAGAGGATTCCGGGCCAAATGGCAGCATGAAAGCGCAAAATATCTTTTCCTATTACCTGCACATCCGCAGGCCAATATTTTTTATATTTTTTATCGTTTGATGTTCCCCAGCCAAGAGCGGAGATATAATTTGTCAGAGCGTCTGCCCATACATAAATTGTTTGAGATTTATCACGCGGTACCGGAACACCCCATTTAAGATCCTTGCTTGGGCGGGAAAAGCTTACATCTTCAAAGCCCTTTTCTGCCAGTTTTAATATTTCATTTTCACGGCTTTTTGGAACTATTTTCATTTCACCGCTCTTAATGGCTTTTTCTACTTTTTTTGTATATTTAGAAAGTTTGAAAAAATAATTCTCCTCCTCTACCTTTTCGGGCTCGGCATCATGAATTTCACATTTACCCTCTTTGTTCAGATCTTTTTTTGTTACAAATGCTTCATGACCCACGCAGTAGAGGCCTGTATAGCTTTTTTTATAAATATCATCATTTGCCGCCAGCCCCTGCCATACCTTGCGAACTGAAGGCCAATGGCGGGTTTTATTGCTTGTGCGTATAAAATAATCATATGAAATATTTAAATTATCCCAGGCCTCCTGAAATGCCTTGGCATTTTCAGCTGCGTATTTTTCAACCGGCTTGCCCGCCTTCTCTGCTGAGCGGGCAATTTTTGCCCCGTGCTCATCTGTGCCTGTAAGATAATAAACATCATCGCCCTTTAGGCGGTGATACCTTGCGGCAACATCGGCTTGCACCTTTTCAAGCGTGTGGCCTATGTGGGGTTTACCGTTTACGTAATCTATAGCTGTTGTTATATAGAATTTTTTCATAAATTTAAAATTTTTGTATCTAATTAGACATTAGTTATTAGTAATTAGTCGTTGTAATTATTTTACTTCGCGTAAAATAATGACAAATTCTCCTTTAACCTTGTCCTTTTGTAATTGTTCCAATACCTCTTCAAAGGTGCCCCTGTATATACTTTCAAACTGTTTTGTAATTTCACGCGCCACCATTACATCGTACTTATCTTTGGCAATCTGTTCAATTTCCTCAAGTGTTTTTATAATACGGTGCACCGACTCATACAATATAACAGGAATATCTGAGCTGACAACCCTCTCAAAGAATTTCTTCCTTTTACGCTTCTTGGGCGGATAGCCCAAAAAAATAAATTCATTCATGGGCATAGCGCTAATTGAGGCGGCTGCGGTAAGGGCGCTTGGGCCGGGAATGGGTGCTACACTTAGTTTATCGCCTAAATCCTCTAAAAGTGTCGCTATAAGCTCATTGCCGGGGTCTGAGATGCCCGGGGTACCCGCGTCTGTTGCAAGTGAAAGAGTTTTACCTTCTTTTAAAAGTTGTAATATTTCTTCTGTTTTTTTATCTGATGAGTGATGGTGGTAGCTTATAGTTGGAGTATCTATTTCATAGTGATTGAGAAGTTTTTTTGTTACACGAGTATCTTCACATAAAATAAAATCGCTCTCCTTTAGGGTGTGGAGGGCGCGTAATGTAATGTCTTGTAAATTTCCTATCGGGGTGGCAACTATAAATAATTTGCTCATGTTGTTGGCAAGTTTACTTTTTCTTGGCTCTCTCTTTGCTGCGATTTATGCCGCGAACAACTTCTGAGATAGCGGCGGCAAGAGGCACAGCTACTATAATGCCCCAGATGCCGGCAAGCGTAGCGCCGATTAATACAAATATAATTATAAATAAAGGATTAAAACCGACAACCCTGCTCATCACGGCAGGTACTACAACTGCCTGCTCTATTTGCTGAAGCAAAATAAAGGCCAAAAGCGCAATAAGCCCTATTGAAAATGCCTCTGAGGAGCCGGCCAAAAATATAAGAGCTCCTGCAATAAAGGGTCCTATATAAGGGACTATCTCAAATATGCCGGCTACAATTCCCAAAGTTAAAGCGAATTTAACACCAAGCAAAGATAATATTACAAATGTTGTAACGCCCACAAAAGTAGCAAGTACAAATATAGCCTGGAGCCAGCGGCCTATCCTGCGCTGTACGGCGCGCAATATAAGTTTGGCATCATCTTTATACTTATCGGGCGTTACAGAAACCAGCGAATTTTCCAGATCTTTACGGCGCAATAAAAGATAAAAAGAAAATACAAGAATAAAACCGAATGAGGCAATGCCGCCAAATAATGTTGATATAAAACCAAAAAGATTAGGTATTATCTCAGCTATGCGGTTTTGCAAATTCAAAAGCAGCTCATCTAGTGCCGGAGCTAAAAAGCCCAGATTATCAAAAGCGCTAAGCTGAAAGAGAGAGTCCAAAAAATTACCGTATTGCTGGGGAAATGTCTGAGATATTAAAAATACATCCTGAAA
This sequence comes from Candidatus Spechtbacterales bacterium, assembly GCA_033721955.1. Lineage (GTDB taxonomy): Bacteria > Patescibacteriota > Minisyncoccia > Spechtbacterales > 2-12-FULL-38-22 > JAWVZY01. The sequence goes on along the minus strand of JAWVZY010000013.1, from coordinate 13,709 downwards.
TAGCGTAGGTAAAAATATGTAAAATGAACCAAAAAGAGCAGCAACCGAGAGAATATATATAGCAGGCACGCTTATTATGCGCTTTATCTTTTGCTTTTCAAGCCAGCTTATTGTAGGTTCAATGGCGGCGGCCAAAACAAAGCCCAAAAACAAACTCGCCATAATTTCCCAAACCTTAAAAAACAGCCAGATACCCAAAATAGCCGCGGCAACCTTTACAATGGTTGCTGTGGTTATATCTATTGATAGTGTGTTTTCTGTTTTCTTAGCCATATAATTGATAATTTAAATTCATTTAGCGGAGTGTATATTCTTCAGATTCCAGGCCTGAGGAGTGAAATGCAAAATTCAAAATTAAAGCTTGTTTAATATTTCTTCCAATTTTTTTTCATTTTTATAGGGGCCCACAAGAGCCAGGCGGCATGTTTCCTTTTTGAAAATATCGCCCGCAATTTCCTTTACGTCTTTTGCTGTAACCTTTTTAATATTCTGAAGATATTCTTCGGGAGTTATTATTTTTTTCATAAGAAGCTGATAATTTCCGGTATAAAATGCTACTGAATTTGATGTCTCAAGCCCCAGCATTGTGGAGCCCTCAATATGGCTTTTTGCCTTATCGATCTCTTCTTTTTCTATATTGTTATCTCTTATTTTTTTAAACTCATTTACAAGCACCTCTACGGCCTCTTCAAGCTTTGGATTTGCAATACCCGCAGATGCCTCAAAATCTCCAAAATCAGTGCCCGCATCTGCTCCTGCCCTGACATAATATGCAAGGCCCCTTCTTTCTCTTATTTCTGTAAACAGCCGGGAACTCATTCCTCCGCCAAGCACTACAGCTAAAACTTCAAGGGCATATTTTCTATCATCATTTATATCTATGCCGTTAAATCCTAAAACTATGTGTGTTTGGTCGCTTTCTTTTTGCTCTATTGCAACAGAAGGGCCAATGGCTTCGGGAGCTTTTATAGGTTCCTTTTCAAATGAATTGCCTTCGGGCAATTCGCCCAAATGCTTTTCGGCAAGTTCGCGCGCGTGCCCATGGGTTATATTGCCTGCAAATACAGCAACTATATTATCTCCGCGATATTGTTTTTTAAAATATTCGCGTATATCTGAGGGCTTTATTTTAGCAACTGTATCTTCATAGCCGCCGATACTTCTTCCTGCCGGCTGTTCTCCATAAAGCGCTTCACGAAAAACATCGTGCACGTGGCGCTGAGGCATATCATAATACATGCGAAGTTCTTCAATAATTACGCCCCTCTCACGCTCAATTTCTTCATCTTTGAAAAGAGGATTTTTAAGATAATCGCTCATAACATCCAAGGCAAGTTCAGCTTTATCTTTTACTGTCTTTACATAAAAGCCGGTCATTTCTTCAGCTGTAAAAGCATTATATGAGGCACCTATTGTATCTAAAATGGTGCTTATTTTATGAGCGCTTGGATATTTTTTTGAACCCTTGAAAAAAAGGTGCTCTAAATAATGAGAGATTCCTGCAAGTTCTTTCTTCTCATAGTGAGAACCTGTTCCTACAAGCACTAAACTGGTTACAGCTGCTGTAGAGCCCAGAGGCACGGATATAACGCGAATTCCGTTATCTAATTTTGAAAGTTTGTAATTAAATTTCATAATATTGTCTTTACTATACCACAAATAGGCGCTTTGTATAGGTTTAGGCCTTATTGGGAGTTACTTTCTAAAAATGTTACACTTGCCATTATTTTATCCATTACATTTTCGAGGTTCTCGGGGTTATATAGAGGCATAAGCAGTTGTGATGACATGACTATGCCCTCAAAATGGCTATCGGGCTGATGTATCAGATAATAAAATATTTTTTTACCCTCTGTGCGCTCATTGGGATAAAAGGGGTTCTGTAGTGTTTTTACATAACGCACGCCATTTGGATTCACGGCACGAATGCAATTTTGAGCATCATATAAAGGAGCTTGCTCTGTGCAGTAATTTTCCATAAATTCAAGAACGCTACTGTCTTCTTTTTGAGCCAGAGAAAATATATCGCCAAAATAAGGATCTCTCTCTCGCATATTATCTGCAAAATGAGTGCTTTGTGAAACCATAAACAAGGGCTGGCCTTCCAGGTCGGGTGCCATTAAAAAAACGTGCATACATGGCTCATCCTGCAAAGCACCTGTGCTTACACCCTCTATAACACACGGCTCTATAGAGAACCTTAAACTGCCCCATTCCCTGGGGTGCTGGAAGCTAATTCCTATAGTGCGCTGGTTATAACGCGGCCAAACACTTTCTTTATTATCCTCGGGGGAGTTTTTATTTGATGCAAGATTATAAATAAAAGATATAGGATCTAAATTTTTACCCGAGCGCTGCATAAACAAAATGCCGCCTATAAGCAGGCCGGCAATTATAACTAACAGAGAAGTTTTTACTGTCTTTGTCATTTTAGATCTTTAAATTTTTTACCCGCAAAATACTGCTCGAGTTTCTCGGTAAGATCTTTTGAGCTTATGCGAATTTGCTCCATTGAATCCCTGTCGCGCAAAGTTACGGTATCATCTTTCAGGGTATCGTGGTCTACAGTAATGCATACAGGTGTTCCTATTTCATCCTGCCTGCGGTATCTTTTGCCTATGCTTCCACCTTCATCATATTGAGCATGCCAACGAGGTGAAACCGTTTCAAATATATCTTTGGCGTATTTTACCAATTTTTTATCGTTAGAGAGCAGAGGAAATACGGCAACTTTAACAGGTGCGAGCCATGCTGGAAACTTTGCAACTACTCTATCTTCTTCTTCTGTGTATGCCTCAAGAAGTACGGCAAGCACGGTGCGATCCACTCCCAAGCTCGGTTCTATAATATGAGGGACAAACTTTTCATTTGTATGAGGATCTCTGTACTGAAGCTTTTCTCCGCTGGCCTCAATGTGCTGTTTTAGATCGTAGTCGGTTCTGTAGGCAAGGCCGTAAAGCTCTTTCGTGCCAAATGGAAATTTATACATTATATCTACAGTTCTCTTTGAATAATGGGCAAGCTCGGCATCGGGTGTTTCGTAATCCTCAACGTTCTTTTTATTTATACCGCAATGTTCCAGCCATAAATGGAGCTCCTTAAGCCAGTAATCAAAATGCTTTTCCCATTCTTTTTCTTCCACAAAATATTCGATTTCCATCTGCTCAAATTCACGAGTGCGAAAAATAAAGTTGCCGGTAGTTATTTCATTGCGAAAAGCCTTCCCAACCTGAGCGATGCCAAAAGGAATGCGTTGGCGGGTTGTATCTAAAATATTTTTAAAATTTACAAAAATTGCCTGGGCTGTCTCCGGCCTCAAATAGGCCTTGTTGTCTTCATCTTTCACGGGGCCCAGGTATGTTTCAAACATTAAATTAAATTCTTTTGGCTCTGTAAGTTCATTGCCCTTGGGACTCTTTAACTTTATTTCTTTTGCCTTATTTGCCATGTCTTCTAAAGACATGCCCTCAACATTTTCTCCCGCATCTTCAAGGAGATGATCTAAGCGGTATCTCTCGTGTGTTTTTTTATCTTCTACAAGAGGGTCATTAAAGCCCTCTATATGGCCGCTTGCCTGCCACACCTTAGGATTCATTATAAGGGCGGCATCAAGGCCTACTATATCAGAACGACGGTGCACAAATCTGTGCCACCACTCGTTTTTTATATTGTTTTTTAATTCAACTCCAACGGGCCCATAATCCCATGAATTTGCCAGGCCCCCGTAAATATCAGAGCCGGGGTATATAAAACCCCGTCTCTTCGCCCAGCTTGTAATTTTTTCCATTTTATCCATAAAATTTATTGCCCGGCAGGTTCCTCGCCTATATCCTGCTCTAAAAATGTACTTGTAAATGAGTCAATTCCGCTTAATTTCGTTTGCTCTAAAATATTTACTCCATCCTGTACATCGTCTGCCTCGGGTATAATACCTACAACAAATTGCGCCTCTTCTTCTGAGTACACAAAACCGGTACCCATTTCAATTTCACCCAAATCCCAAACAACTGTGTTTGTGTCAGAAATATATCTAAGATCTCCGGAGGAAACAGCGGTTTCATCCCGCCACAATGCATAATCGGGAAGAACTGCTTCCACCTTTGCAGAGCTTACATCGTTTGTTGTGTTGGTTACTACCCAGCGCACAGTATATGTAGAAAGCTGATTGGGCTTGGGAGGATGAGGGCCGCTATCTGAATTAGAGCGAAATACATCCTGAGAAAGAGCCAGCTTTGTTTTAAGCTTTAAGCTAAGAGTGCTTCTTGCCTGCAAAAGCGTACCTCCCAGTTCTAAGCTTTCTTCACCCGAGCGCAGAGTTGCGGCAATATTTAAGGTCTTGTTAGAATCCTGAGCGTTTGCAGGTTCTATGTCCTGGCTTGCTGTAAATGAAAATGTTATATCACCCCCCTCGCCTACATCTATAAAGCGCAGTTTCGAGGCCTGGGCGCTTGTCCACTCTATGGTGCCTTCTTCTTCATCAATTAAACCTCCTCCGGGACTAATAGATGAAAAGTCAACTGTGTCGCGGGGAAGAGATACTTTTAATATGGCGTCCTCCATTGGAATATCAGACCTGTTTTCATATGCAGCCCTTACAATAACACGGCCTCCGGGGGTTATTACATTATTTGTGGAATTTACATGTTCAAGGTTCAATGCAAGAGGTGATTCTGATATGCTTATCTCTTTATCTGCCCTGTGAAGGGAAAGAAATGATATGCCCTCCAAGCGACCAAGAGAAATGCTAAAATCAGGACTGCCCTCGTATGAAGATAGCTTACCGCGAAATTCACGCTTTACAGATTGCTCTTCTTTAAGTTCGCCAAGTTTCCATACTGTTTCATAATCAAAGTTATGGCTGGTTTCTGTAATGCGAAAGCCGGAAGGAGCATCAAGGCGCAAGTATATGGGAGAGGTCTGAATATCTGAATGAGGAATAATATGAATAGTGCCTTTTATTTCCTGGTCGGCAAAAATAGTAGGAGGCAGATCAAATATTACAGATACATCCAGACGGCCTATTACTATCTCAAGTGAAGTAAGCTCCACAAAGCGAGCTGAAATACCTTCGGGAGAATAATCAAGCCGGGCATTTAACTTTTCTTTTTGATTTGTTGAAGATGCAACAAGTTTGAATTCTAACTCCTTTGTTTCGCCGGGAGCAACGCGCTCTATACCTGTTCTTATGTTATCGGCGCCCTCAGCTACTGTAATTGTAGAGCCGGTTTCCAGGGTTAAATTAAGATTTGTAAGCGCTTTTGAAGAATCATTGGTTACCACAAGTTTATATTCTTCGGCTTTGCCATTCTCTACCTGGGCAGGGCCTTCAATTGCCAAACTTACATTTCTAGTTGAAAAATCGCTACGGCCCGCCCAAACTAAAGCAGCCGCTATTATAAGAATAATCAGGGATAGCGGCATAAGGTGCCAGGTCTTCAATTTTAATTTTTTCTTAGCCATTATAATTATTGTGATACCGTGGCCTTCATGCCGAAAAACTCAATTTTACGTTCAAGTTTATTTTGCATAACGCGCTGAAGATAGATATCAAGTTGTCTCGCGTTTTTTACATTATCTAAATTAAGGTTTTTAGGTTTTAACCCAAGTATGGCAAGCAGAGAAAGCAACCATTGCTTTTCTCTTCTCCATAAATATTCACGAGCTTCATCTGGAGAATTTTCCCTCAAAGCACCTCGCGCCTCTTCTAAAACATTGCATAAAAGCTGCCATATTTCCTCATCTTTTTGACCATCATAAAAAATGTCGTCACAAAGCGTAAAAAAAGAAGATACATAGGCAGATGCGGAGATATCTTCAGAAATATCGGTATATCCCCTTATACTCTTTATACCAGAAAACAGGTACCCGGCGCGAGTGGAGACAAAGTTGCAACTTAAAATCGCCATAGAATGAATAAAGTTACCCTGTTTTGTAGTTATTTTCTTAGAACTGCGAGCCCTAAGGCGAAGTTTGCCAAAATCTTTTGTATATATTGATACAAGCTCATCTGCCTCGCCCATTGGCATTGTCTTTAAAACTATAGCTTCTGTGGTATACATGCCTTAATTTTCAAATTTATATTTTCTTTATACCTATGCGCACCTTATGTTGAGAATCCCAGTCATATTCTTTAAATATGTCATAACTATCCTCGCTTATATTAGGCGCTTCTGAAATTTCTGAACCGGTTGTATTTGCTATTTCATCTTCATACTTTGCCAATTTGCCGGCGTATTTAGAATCCAAATTATATTTCACGCTAATTTTATCTGATGGCTTAAGTCCAAGTTTTCGTCTCATATTTTGAATATTTCGCATCATCTCTCTGGCCTGGCCTTCTACTATTAGAGCTTCAGAGAGAGCAGTTTTTATGGCGGTTTTGGCACCTCCGGCATCAGAATGAGCCCAGTCATCTCCGGCTTCTTTCATATTAACTACGTTTTTGACATTTATTTCATCTTTTAATATCTCGGCGTATTCAGCGGGGATATCCTTATCTACGGCAAATGCCTCCAATGGCTGGCGTACTTTAATGCCGCTGTCAGCGCGCAAACGCAGACCCTCTTGCGCCCAAGCGCGTACATCACGCATTTGTGAAATTATATCCAGCTCTTTATCGCCTAATTCTTTATAAACAGGGTAATCCTGCCAGTGTACGCTTTGGGTATCTGCCTGATTTAGGTCTTGCCAAATATGCTCGGAGAGAAAAGGAATAAAAGGCGATGTCATTTTTGCAATCTCGTTTAGTACAAAGGCAAGGGTGCCGGCGGCTTCTTCTTTTTGTTTTTTATTTTCAGGACGCTGAAGACGGGTTCTGCTCCTGCGTATATACCAATTAGAAAGGTCTTCAACCACAAAGTTATCCAAAGCCCGCGCTGCTTCAAGGACATTATAATCCTCCATATACCCAACAACGGCGCTGTTTAATTCCTTAAGACGAGCATATATCCAAGCGTCCATAATATCTGAAGATTTAAGCTTAGCAGGCGGTTTTACATCGGGGGCATAAATATTTAAGAAGCTGTGCGAATTAGCCAATGTAGATATAAACCTCTGCAGGCGCTCTTTAAGATCCTTTTCGCTAAATAATTTAGCTGCGTCAGGCTGATTTACCGTAAAGAAATACCAGCGCACAGCGTCCATGCCATATTCATCTGCAAGTTCCCAGGGATCTACTATATTCCCTTTGGACTTACTCATTTTCTGGCCGTTTTCGTCTAAAACTATGCCTAAAGTTATAACATTCTTGTATGAGGGGGCTTTGCCCAAAATAGCCGAAACCGCAAGCAGGGTATAAAACCAACCCCTTGTCTGGTCCATTGCCTCGGTTATATAATCTGCCGGGTATTCAATTCCTTTATCTATATCATCTTTATTTTCAAAAGGATAATGCTGCTGAGCAAAGGGCATAGAGCCAGAGTCGTACCAAACGTCCACCAGATCTTCTACTCTTTTCATTTTTGAATTTTCATCATCGCAAATTGTACACGGAAACTCTATATCATCTACAAATGGCCTGTGAAAATCAAGTTCACCTTCATTGTTGTAAGGGAATTTTGCATAATCTACTTTGCGCAAATGGCCAGTGCGGGGATACTCAACTTCTTTGCGTGCAATAAGCTCTTTATTGCTAAAACCGCGCAAAGCTCCCTCAAGCACCCACAGAGGGTGACCATGACTTACTATTAAAATGTTTTTACCCTTATATTCTTGCTCAAGATTATCTATAACGCCCAGCATTCTTTTTCTCACCTGTGCTAGATTCTCCCCCTCGGGCACCCCTTTTGTAAAGTGTTCAAGTTCGTTGGGACCAAGATATTCATGGTATTGGTCTTCATGTTTATTCTCAAAAATACCCACATTAACATCAAGCAGGTCTTCATTATATTCCACATCTACGCCAAGCTCTTTTGCTACTATTTCAGCTGTCTGGCGAGTGCGGGTTAGGGGTGAAGCAACAATTATATCCACTCCCCCTTCTTTTTTAAGTTGTTTTGCCGCTTTCTCTACATCCTCTCTGCCATCATCGGTTATTTCAAATTTTTCACCTTCTTCGGGATATACACTGGCTAAAATATTTTTCTGGTTTCTCTCTGAATGCCCATGCCGGAGAAGCCAATAATTATTCCTGCCTTTCGTAAATTCTGCCAGATCTTCTCTTGAGCCCACAACCTCAACATGGAAACACTCGCTACAGCGCCAAACAGGAAGCGGCGTTCCCCAGTAACGGGAACGTGAAAACGCCCAATCCTTTACATTGCGCAGCCAATCACCAAAACGACCTTCTTTTATATGCGCGGGTACCCAATTTATTTCCTCATTCGCCTCAAGCAAATCATCCTTAAGCTTTTCCATAGCCATAAACCACGAATGCATTGCGTAATATAAAAGAGGTGTACCGCATCTCCAGCAATGAGGATAAGAGTGCTCGTATTTTTCTTTTTTAAATAAAAGACCCTTTTCTTTAAGATAAATAAGTATATCTATGGTTGTCTGTTGTTCGGTAACAAGCTTGCCTTCAAAACCTTTTACCAATTCATTAAATTTGCCTTCCAGATCTACCGTATGTTTTTTAGGAAGGCCGAGCTCATCTCCTAAATTATAATCATCTTCCCCATACATTACAGCGGTATGCACTATACCTGTACCCTCTTCTGTGGTTACAAAATCAGCAGGATGCACCTGGTGAGATTTTTCATTCTGAAGTTCTTTTATATTAAAGAGGGGCTTGTATTCTATTCCTACAAGCTCTTTGCCCTTAACCTCTTTTACGACTTCGGGTTCCTCCTCTCCAATCACATCTATAAGGTCGGAGGCCACAATATAATAATCACCGTCCTTTTTAACTACTGAATATTTAATATCCTCTCCCACCGCCAAAGCTACGTTGCCCGGAAGCGTCCAGGGAGTTGTTGTCCATGCCAAAATATATGTTTTAGATTTTCCGGGTATCTCCAACTTTGAACTTTCAACTTCAAACTTAGCAGTTACTGATATATCTTTTACCATCTGATAACCCTGGGCAACCTCATGAGAAGATATGGATGTTCCACAGCGAGTACAATAAGGCACGACCTTATGACCCTCATAAAGAAGCTTTTTATCCCATGCCTGCTTTATTATCCACCAAAGAGTTTCCATATATAGAGGGTTTAGAGTAATGTATGGATTGTCCATGTCTATCCAAAAGCCCATACGCTCTGTTATATTTTCCCATTCACCTTTATAGCGCCACACGCTCTCGCGGCATTTAGCGTTAAATTTATCTATTCCATACTCTTCAATTTCTTTTTTGCTATTTAAGCCCAATTCTTTTTCTACCTGAATTTCTACAGGAAGCCCGTGAGTATCCCAGCCGGCACGGCGCTCAACACGAAAACCGCGCATTGTTTTATAGCGACAAATTACATCTTTATAAGAACGTGCTTCAACATGATGAAAGCCCGGCATGCCATTTGCGGTGGGAGGACCTTCATAAAATACAAATGTCCGGTCTTTCGGCCGGCTTGAAACACTTTTTTCAAATGCTTTTATCGCTCTCCATTTTTTTAATATTTTTTCTTCAAGTTCGGGAAAATTCATAAATATAAAATTTATTTACTTTACATTTTTTTAGGCGCCTTTATGCCCAATAGCTCTAATCCTTTATTTATTACCATACCTGTAGCAATAGTTAAAGCCAAGCGGGGCTTGCTGACAAAGCCATCTTTGTCTATTACCCTGTAATCCCTGTAAAATTGATTAAATTCCTGTGCCAACTCATGCAGGTATGTAGCCAGGCGATGCGCCTGCCAATCACGCGCCGCATCTTCTATGATTTCGGGGAATAGAATCAATTTATTTATAAGCTTAAACTCTCCCTCGCCTTCAATTGCTTTTAAGTCCTTTCTTGTTATTTCTGTTTTTTTGAAATCCCTGTCAGTTGTAGCTTTTTTCAGAATGGAGCATGTTCTGGCATGTGTGTACTGAATATAATATACAGGATTTTTTTGCGATTGCTGTTTTGCCAGATTAAGATCAAACTCCATCTGACTGTCCAGCGACTTTGTTAAAAAGAAATAGCGCGCCGCATCAAGACCTACCTCGTCTATAAGATCTTCAACCGTAACAATATTGCCCCTTCTCTTAGATAGCTTGGCTCCGCCCTTTAAGCGGACGAACTGGGCTATTAATATGTCAATATTTTTTATATTAAATATACGCATAGCAGCTTGCATGCGCCTGAGATGACCGTGGTGATCAGCCCCCCACACATCTATAAGACGGTCGAAATTACGTTTTGCCTTATTGCGATGATAGGCAATGTCTGTCATAAAATATGTATTTTCTCCTGAACTTCTAACAAGCACCTGATCTTGTTTATCTCCGTATTTTGTGGTCTTGAGCCAAATAGCTCCGTCTTTTTCGTAGACAAGGCCCTTTTTCTTTAATTCACGCATAGTAGCTGAGACATCCCCTTTTTTATAAAGCTCTTCTTCTTCAAACCACTTATCAAATTCCACGCCGGCTTTTTTTGCAAGAAAAGTTTCAATATCTTTTTGTATCTTTCCGGCCATAAAATGCCCCGCCGGTCCGTAATTTTTATAACGCTTTATAGATTTTTTATATTTTTTTATCTTCTTTTCAAGATACGGGCCTTTATATGAGGTTCCGTTGCCAAGAACTGTTTTACCCAATTCTTTTATCTGAGCGCTTTGACGCGCATTATTTACGTAATATTCCCTGGTAACCTTATAACCGGCAAATTCAAGTATATTTGCCAAAATATCGCTATAGAAAAATGTACGCGCATGACCTACGTGCAGCTGGCCTGTAGGATTTATAGAACCAAATTCAATATTCAATTTTTTATCCTTACCTACATTAACCTTGCCGAAATCCTCATCTGAAAATATCTTCCACAAAAGGGAGCGGGCTTTCTTATCGCTTATAAAAAAGTTTATAAATCCCGGAGATGCGACATTGATATCTGAAAAATTCTTAGTTGCAGCACTATTTTCTAAAAGCTCATCGCGAATTATCTTAGCTAATGTCTTTGGCTTTCTGCCTGTCTGAGATGCAATCTGCATAGCAATAGTAACCGAATAATCCCCCTGCCCCGCGCGCGTGGGGGTTTCAACTTTTATGCCTGATAATTTAATATCGCCAGGCAATTTGCCCTTTTTTTGAAGCTCTTTTATAGCTTTTTTTGTATATCTACGGACTGTTTTTCTAAGCATTGTACTATTGTATTTTAGCATAGAAAATAGCACAGCTAAATAAAAACCGCCTTATCTGCAGACGGTTTAAGTACAAGTTAAGGATTCCAAATTTCACCGCTATGAAGCAGGCCTTCAACGCCTACTTTGATATCGCACATTACAACCCATACTCCGGCTTCATCAAGCATTTCAAAGGCAACTTCTATTTCTTTGCTCCAAAAATCAGGTGAGCGCTCATGTGCTTGTTTGTGCGTTATAAGCCCGGCGATACCTGATTGTATGATCGCCCTGGCACAATCGCTGCAAGCAGCCCATGGGCAAACCATGACAAGCCCCTCGGTAGCTATGCCTTCTTTTGCTGCCTCGTATATAGCATTTCTCTCGGCGTGCTCAATGATCTTATACTTTAAGGGCCTCTCCCAGCGTTCGGGCTTATCAGTTACACCTTTGGGGAATTTATTTATGCCTTTTGAAAGTATTTTACCCTCATCATCTACAAGGAGGGCTGCATTTTGAGTTGAAGGATCTTTGCTATATTTTGCCAATTCATATGCTTTTGTCATTAGTTCTGTCAGATCTTCCATTTAGACCTCCTAAATGAACTAAGCGCAAAATACCAAAAAAGCACTTGCTTGTAAACAAAAGGGCGCCTTTTAGGAGGCGCCTTAGCGTTAAAAAAAGAGCTATTTAATTTTTTCGGCAAGCTTGTAATCTCTCTCGTATACCCAGCGAGTCGCTTCTCTTGGGCGTTTAATAGGCGCTCCAAACAAATTTTCGGGAGTAATGTCTTCGATAAGAATCTCCCAAACCTTTTCTACCTGCTCGGTATGTATGACCTGAGAATTCGTTTCTTCATCCCATTCGCTACTTAAAGCTCTAACCTTATATCCGTTATGCCTTACATCCAAAACCTTAAACTGTTCCCCCTCTATAGTTAGAGGGCCTAAATCACGAAAAACAACATCTCCGCGAGAAAACCTTGGCTCCCGGCCTAGAACTTCGAGAGAATGCTTCTCTATAAGTACTTCATTGCCCTCAAGAATTTCCCTGAGCTCTTCCTGTGTTAGTTGCGCCATTATTCTATCCTTTCTGTATTTTACAACCTATATGTCGAAAGAATATATCAAATATAGCTGTTTGTCAATCTAAGATTTTTAATGTAAGGTGTTATCATAAAAATATATATGGATAATCAATACGCATACAATAAAAGAGCTAAATTTGATTACCAGCTTCTAGACAAATATGAAGCCGGAATTAAATTGCGCGGATATGAGGTAAAAAGCATAAAAAATAAAACTGCAAGCTTGCAGGGCTCTTTTGTTATTATAAGAGGGGGCGAAGCATATATAACAAATATGCAAGTGCCCCCATACCAGGAAATGAACATACCGGGAGATTATGATGCTTCCCGCCCAAGAAAACTGCTTTTACACAAAAAAGAGATAGAAGAATTAGAGCGCAAGCTACAGCAAAAGGGCTTGACACTAGTGCCTATTAAGTTGTATAATAAGGGCGGATTAGTTAAGTTAGAATTTGCTCTGGCAAAAGGAAAGAAAAAGGCGGACAAGAGGGAAACTATAAAAAAACGGGAGGATGATAGAAAAATGAGAAGATCTTTAAAAAACTAATTCCCCACTATATGGGGGCGCACAGGTTCGCTAAGGAGAACTTTGTGCAATTTGCAATCCGAGTGCGCTTGAATCTCGTAAAACTTCCTGCAACCCTTTAAGTGCAAACAAACAACCAGCACTTGCTTACGCATAAATACCGTAGGCCATCACACTAGGTGACTCCTGATAGTCTAACTGTGGTGTCATTTTATCAGGATAGCTGTTTAGTTGTTCGCCTAAGCAGTAAAATTTAGAACTCGGAATTAAAGTGTTTTGCTAACTTTTAAGCTTTAATTCTTAAATATGAAAGTTGGCTATGATTGTAGATGGATTGTATAAAATCTTCTTACACGTGGGTTCGATTCCCGCCGTCTCCACCAATTAATTAAAAGAGGTCCGTTTAGGGCCTTTTTTAATTACATTTTGAGCGGGATCGAAAGACGGACTAAGCGAAGCGAAGGAGTCCGGGATGGAAGTGCTTAATGAGCACAAGCCAAAGGCGCAGTGCGAATTTAGCAACTTGACGCCCGATTCCCGCCGTCTCCACTAAAATATAAGTACACCTCCTTTAAGGTGTACTTTTTTGTTATAATAAATATATGAAAATCTTAGAAGACGTAATAAAGGGAGTACTATTGTTATCAATAATTGCAGTTATTGTTCTATTTGTATATCAAAATAATATTGTAAGAAATCCAGGTATTGAGACAATTGAAGAATCTACAGATATAGAAAAGTCAGCAAATGAAGAACAAAGATTATTTGAATCAAGTGTAGGAAGCTTAGAAAATGACGAAGGCCATTGCCCTGGGCAAGGAACTTTTATTTGGCAAAATGGCAAATCTTTAGATTCCGGCAATTATTCCTTCCGCTGTATAATTGATGAGAGTTATTC
>JAWVZY010000012.1:0-21504 GCA_033721955.1 Candidatus Spechtbacterales bacterium | reverse complement strand
TTAATATCTGTAGTTTTGCAAGGCCTTTTTCAATTAAAGCGCCGATACCCGACATATCTAATATTATTTCTGTTGCTCTCTTTAATAACAACCCTATCGGATTTGGCTTAAGATAAAATACAGATTTATTTTTATGATTTTGATCTTTGCCCCATATTTTTATATGCATACTCTTTACTATATTGTGCACATTTGGAGGGCCGAAAGTTGTTATATTTTCTGATTTATGTTGACTAAAACATAGTTTTCCGGATCTTCTGCTTGGCCTTTTTCTGCTGCCGAGCAGGAAGGATATTACAGTTATAAGGAAGCGCGTTGTCCAGATCCTATTTTTTTTGTTTTCTGAAAGGACATCAATATCACTGTCTTTATCAGAGTTCAAAAGAGCAACAGAGCCGGTAATAGACAGAGACCGCACATATGGAATATAAGGTAGAAAAAATCCTATCCTGTTAAGTCGCCTCCATTTAAGCGCTGCGTGCTTTATTTGTTCTACACGGAGTATACCTATATTTGTAGGTTTTTTGTCTTCTAAAGGGCCCTGAGAGGCCTCTGCAAGCGTCCAAAAGCCATTTTTACCCTTTATAAATCCTTGTTCCTGTAGTTTATATAAAGAATTATATATATCAAAAAAAGGCGCCTCGTTTTTAACGCCCTCATTTGTAAAGAGATATTTTCTTACCTCGGCAACGCTTAGGGGTGTTGCGCCAAGAGCTTGGTAGTATGCAAGTGTTTTTAATACACACTTTTCCAGGGAGGTAAGTGCCATGTTTTTATTGCTTCTCCTGTAATATTTTATCTATCATTGTTAGTGCCGAGTTCTTTGAGGTAGCTATAACAAGAAATTCTCCAACCGAGGTGATATCAATAGATGTAGCTGAGAGGCGCAGATTATTGTAAGAGGGCATGGGCAGATTTACGTAACTGACGGATGCAGAATTATGCGCCTCATCAGTAAATGAAATATCCTGGGGCATAGATGCCAGTTCGTTGAGCACTATTGCATTTAAGTTTGTTGTGCCTCTTTCTTCAATGGCGCGTACCCAATTGTCTTGCCACTGCTTGGCATTGCCACTTTCTATTTTAACAACAAAGCCGAGGCGAGGACCATAGCAGTCGCTATCTGATATCAGGTTATTTTGGCACATAATTCTCTCTGTATCGCCCGGGTTGTAGGCATAAAGCATAAAGCTTTCTTCTACATCTGTTAAAAAGTCTTGGGGAGGTGTGATGTTGAGGCCTGTAAGAAATTGTGAAAGATTAACAAAACTGGCCTCTCCCCCATTAGGTACGCTACCCAGTTGTATGGGCAGGTAAGTTATTGATTCATCTGGCGCACTGAAATTATTTTTTATTGTATTTAATACGCTCTGCAAAGATGCTTGATCTGTGCTTGCTGCCACTAAACCCTCCTGGATAAAGTCAGGCGTGATAAGTGCCTTGGGGGGTATAATCTCAGCTTCTTCTTGCTGTTCCTGCTCCTGTTCCTGCTCCTGTTCTTGTTCCTCCTGTTGTTCTTGCTGTTGCTCGTTACCGTTGGTGATTGTTGGGCTTTCTTCTGCGAGAAAGAAATAATAATAAGCTATCCCTCCTGCAAGCACTGCAAACAGAACTATAGCTGACCCCAAAATCAAAAGCTTATTTGTATTTTTAGTTTTTTTAGCCTTAGTTTTTTTATTTTCCTTTTCCTTTCTCTTTTCTTCTTCTGCATAAAGAGGTCCTTTTGGCGCACCCATAGAAAGATGAAAGGATTCGGGCTTAGCTTCAAGCGGTGTGTAAGATTTTTTGTCCTCCTTTTCTTTATTATCTTTATCCATATCTTCTGTTTCATTTTTTTGCTGGGATGGCTGAGGCGTTTGAGGTTCTTTCTCTTTTTCTTCCTTATCTAATCCCAGAATTTCCTCGGGTGTTTCAGATGGTTTTTCCTCGTCACTTAAAGTTTTTGTTTTATCTTCAAGTTTCGGCGAGGGGAATATCTCGTTTTCTAAATTGCCCTGTATTTCTTTAGAGGGCTCTGTTTTTGGCGCAGATTCTTCAGATAGATTTTGTTTTGTATCTGAATCCGGTGAGGGTGGAGGTGCGGGTGGCGCTTGAGTTTTATTTGAATTTTGCGGTGCAGGCGCTGTGGGCAGGTTTGAGGGAACAGAGCCCTGTTTCTGGGCCTCCTCCTTATCTTTGGACGTATAAGGTTCGGGAAATTTTGGTGGCTCTGATGTAGAATCGCCCCCTGTTTTATCTGGAGAGGGGCTTTCATCTAAAGGCAAAAGCTCATCAAGTGATGGACTCTTTTTTTCAGGGCTTGTATCAGGCTGGGCTGTATTTGCATTTTCATTTTTTTCTGTTTCCGGGTTCTTTTGAGGGTTTTCACTCTCCTGGTCTTCTTTGGGCGGTTTGCCCTTTAATCTGCCCAGGTCATCAGCCATTGTTCTTATTCTGCCTTCAGGTTTATCTTGTGGGTTATTATTTTCTGCCATTATCTATATTTTAGCACAGAAAAGTTTTTAGAGTTAAACGGATGTTTGTCCACAGCTTATTTTTTAATCTCCATTCTTTGCGGCTTTCACAGAAGCACCTATTTTACCCGATTCGTCTATTTTAATCACTTTAACATGTATCCTCTCCCCTGCCTTTACTACGTCTTCAACGTTTTTTACAAAGCCATCAGCCAGTTCCGATATGTGTACAAGTGCTTCCTGTCCGGGCACAAGCTCTACAAAGGCCCCAAAGTCAGCTATTTTTACCACTTTTGCATCAAACTCTTCCCCTACTTTTATTTCGCGCGTTATATTTTCGGCGAGCTTAGATGCTTTTTCTACTTCCTCTCTTTTTTCGCCGCTTATATATACGCTGCCATCATCTTCTACGTTTATCTCTGTGTTTGTTTCTGCCATTATCTCTTTTATCATTTTACCACCGGGACCTATTAGCATGCCTATGGTTTCGGGATCTATTTTTAGATATTCTATAACGGGCGCGTATTGCGAAAGTTCGGGTTTTGGCTTTGCGATTGCTTTTTCCATGACATCCAGTATTTGCAGTCGGGCATCTTTGGCTTGCTTTAAGCCCTTTTCTAGCATGTCTATTGTTACTCCGCCTATTTTTACGTCCATTTGTATAGCGTTTACTCCATCTCGGGTGCCTGCAACCTTAAAATCCATATCGCCATAATGGTCTTCAGGCCCCTGGATATCGGTAAGAATTTTATAATTTTTTCCTTTATTATCCATCATGAGTCCCATGGCAATTCCTGCAACATGCTTTTCAACAGGTACGCCGGCATCCATAAGTGCGAGAGATGCACTGCAGACCGAGGCCATTGAGGTTGAGCCGTTTGAAGATAGTATTTCAGTTACAACTCTTATCACATAAGGAAACGATTCTTTATCGGGTAACATAGCTTCCACTGCTTTTTCTGCGAGTGCTCCGTGCCCTATTTCACGCCTTCCCGGTGCCCTGAAAAAACCTGTGCCACCTGTTGAGAATTGAGGAAAATTGTAGTGTAACATAAAGCGTTTTTTGCTTTCGCCCTCCATTTCTTCAGCTAATTCCTCTTCTCCCGGGGAATCCAGGGTTGCTGTTGACAGACCATGTGTGAGCCCGCGCATAAACAGGCCTGAGCCGTGAGTTCTAGGCAGAAGAGATGTTTGGGCTGATAGCGGACGAACTTCATCAAGACCCCTTCCATCTACTCGTCTATCTTCTTCAAGCACTGCTTGGTGTACAAGCTCGTCTATTAATTTATCAAGGTATTCGGGTACATCTTGTACATATTCAGGGTTTTTTTCTTCGTATTTTTCTTTGAAGTGCTCCTTTATTTCATCGTGTACTTTATATATTTCTTTGCCGCCTTCCTTGGCATCCCCTGCGCGGATTGCCTGCTTTATTTTTTCTTCGCTGAATTCTCGTATTTCTTTTTGCAGTTTTTTCTCAGGCATTTTCAACTCTACCTCTTGCTTTTCTTTTCCTATTTCATCGCGAATTTTATCTTGGAGCTTAGCGAGTTCATCCAAAACTTTTTGACCTTGGCGCATTGCTTCAATCGTGTCTTCTTCGGGCGCCTCTTTTGCTTCTGTTTCAATCATGTTTATTTTACCCTCAGGTCCTGAGATTGTGACTGTAAGATTGCTCTGTTCTTGTTGTTGAGATGAGGGGTTTATAATCCAATTATTGTCAATCTTGCTTACTCGCACTCCTCCAATAGGTCCGTCCCAGGGTATGTCTGATACATGCAAAGCTAAGGAAGAGGCAATAAGAGCTATAATGTCCGGACTTGAGTCAGGATCGTACGAGAGAATACTATTTACCACCTGAACCTCTCTGCGCATAGCGTGGTTAAATAGAGGGCGCAGTGTTCTGTCTATAAGGCGCGCTTTTAAGACAGCTTCATCGCTTGGCCTGCCCTCTCTTTTCATAAATCTGCCCCCGCCTATAAAGCCGGCTGCATAGTATTTTTCACGATAATTTACCATAAGCGGAAAATAAGACATATCCACATCATGGTCGCTCATTACAGCTGTTGTAAGCACAACAGTATCGCCATAACGCGCTAAAACTGAGCCACTTGTTTGTTCGGCCCAGTTGTTAAATGTTAAAGTAAGGGTTTTACCCCCTAATTCCATGGAGTATTCTTTTTTCTCCATAATTATTTATGGGCTTTACGCAATTTGTGAGTTCTACGAATAACGGATGATCGCCTACATATAGCAGGTGAGCATTCGCAATTCGCAGATACCTCTTTATACAAACGACGCAACGCCTGTTAATTATTTTTTACCTTTTCTTTTTTTTCGTCTGCCGCCAAGCAGGTATTTATCAGGGCTTTCACAAAGATCAATAAATCCATCTGCTGCCTCTCTAAGTTTTGTTGATGCGCTTTTACCAAAAGCCATTACTTCAACTTGCGTACCTTTATTCTTTAAATACTCAACAAGAGGCACAAAATCACCATCTCCGCTCATTAAAATTATTACATCAACCATATTTGAAAGCCGCACGCCATCAATAGCAATTCCCACATCCCAGTCGGCTTTTTTGAGGCCGCCATAGTATATTTGCAGCTCCTTTACGCGTATCTCAATACCCATTTTTTGCAAAACATCAAAGAAGTCCTGTTCCTCCCCGCTTTCGGTGCTCACTACATATCCAAACGCACGAACAAGCTGTCTATTGCCGACAGCTGTTTTTAAGACCTCTTTAAAATTTACTCGTTTTTGGTAGAGATTTTTTGCCGAATGATAGAAATTCTGCACGTCTATCAGTACAGCTACTCTTTGTGAGGGGTGTCTGATCAATTCCATTATTTAGTTTCTTTCACCCTAAGACCAAGTTTTTTAACAAGAGCGTTATAGCGTTTTGTGCTTTCTCTGGACAGGTAATCTAAAAGCTTTTTTCTTTTTGAAACCATCATAAGAAGCCCCCTTCGAGAATGGTCATCTTTGGGGTGTTTTTTTAGGTGTTTAACCAAGCGCTTTACCTCTTCTGTAAGAACAGCTATTTGAACTTCGGCAGAACCAGTATCCTTTTCGTGCAGCTTGTATTTTTCTATTATTTTTTCTTTATCTTTAGTATTTATTGACATATTTGTAAGGATAGCACAATTTGTTGTTTTTGGCAATATTTTATGTCTGTGTCCGCCCACCAGGACTCGAACCTGGAACCAATTGCTTAAGAGGCAACTGCTCTGCCAAATTGAGCTATAGGCGGAATACGCCTTTTTATAGCATATTTTTTAAGGACTATCAACAGTTTGGCTTCCACCAGTCCCCTATACTTACCCAATCTGCAAGATCAAGCATGGTTAATATGGTATTTATTATAAGCCATGCCCCCAGCATTAGAAGATATCCAAGTAAAGCCCATTTTATGTACTCTTTACCTTTTCTGTATTTACCCTGATTACCAGCAGAGGTTAAAACATAGAATCCGCCAACTACTATCATAAGTGAAGCAAGTATAGGACCAAGAGTAAAGAGAAGAAATTCAACAATATTATGGATTAATTCAAAGAAATCACAGAAGGTACAAGGACAAGATACACCCCCACACGGTACAAGACCCCCCTCTCTGCAGTCATCTGCTGTACAGATGCCATCAGCGCTACAATATAAGCGATCCGGACAGTTCCTGTCTTCATTACAAGGGCTTCCTACACCCGAGACCGTGCATTTAAAACTTACACATGAAAGCCGATCTTGGCAGTAGTCGTGGTTTTGGCACTCCTCCCCCACACCTGCAAGGCCTGTTTCAATACAATTTTGAGGTGTACTGCTTTGTACGCAAAGGTCATAGGCACTATCACCATATTTTTCTGTAGTAATATTTTCGCAGTTTGATCGGGGTTCATAGCCGGGATCGCAATTATTTCTGGTGTAGCATTTTTGTTCAATTTGGAACCAGGCGCAACTTGAAGTACCCCCTGCGGCTTCTTCTTCAGGCACACAATCTTGTGTTGTTACAGCACCGCAAGCATCCGGATCTGTTATATCTTCGCAGCGTTGTTCAGGTACATATCCTGTATTACAGTCGTAATCCACTGTGATACATGCAGACCTCGATATATCACCTGGGCCTAAATCAGTTACCCATTTGCAGGAATAAGTACCCTCTATTAAAGGATCTGAAAGATTCTCTACAGTAAGTTCGCATTGTTGAGTACTTAAGTTGCACTCATAGTAATTTGGACAAGGATTGCTCTCATCGCATTCTCCAGGTTGTGAAACCTCGCATACATTTTGATCTTCCCAACATACAAAACCTTCAGCACATAAAGATCCTCCGCTGTTGTCGCAGGTTACCTGTCTGCAGTATTGCTCCCCTTGGCGAATAGTGCCATCTCCGTCATAGTCATAACCTCTGCATGAGTATTGGTAGTCTCCTCTATCACTTCCTCCCGGGGCACAATCAGTGTTGTCAACACATTCTCCTTCTTTATCTAAGCAGGTTCCGTTTCTGCAAGATGTTCCGCTTGGACATTCCACATCCAGGGTACACGTCATAGGTTCGCAGGGCGCATCTACAAGCGACTGACAGGCAAGCGGGTTTCCATTATATTGTCCGCAGTTTGCCTTATATCCAAGATCGCAATTTATCTCTATCGGAACACAAGAAGACCCGCTTACATCACAGCTATATGTATTACCTGGCGCTGAGGTGTCTTGGCAAGTGCCTGAATTTGGATCGTTTGGATCTGAAAATACGCAGTTATGTTGATGCCCGCTTGCAGTTGAATGTGATTCGCACTCAGCATTGTCGAAGCATGAAGGACCTGTGTCCGCCCACGCTGTATTGGGGGCATTTATCAATAAAAAACCGCCCAAAATTACCTGGACTGCAATAAAAGAAATAAATAGCAATTTCCGTCTGCTCATTAATTAAATAATACCACGAAAATAAATATTTTAGTTGGGGAAAACTTTGGGATAAAAAAATCCCATAAAAATAGGTCTTTTTTTTGGCACGCCCTTCAGGACTCGGCGTCAAGTTGCTAAGCTCAAATTGCACCTATGGTTTGTTTTCGCTAAGCACTTCCTGCCCGGGCTCGGCCTATGGCCTCCGCCTTTCGAGTCCTGTAAAACGCAATAAAACCCCCATTGAGGGAGTTTTATTTGTTGCGCGCCCTCCAGGACTCGAACCTGGAACCTTCTGGTCCGAAGCCAGACACTCTATCCAATTGAGCTAAGGGCGCATGTTCTGTGTTTTCACATGAAATATACCATAGTTTTAGATAATAGACAATACAAGGTTTTTAGGTTAAACTGGGGCTATATGAAGCTACCAAAAGAAGTGAAAAATATAATAAATACAATAGAAAAAGCGGGATATGAGGCATATGTTGTAGGTGGTTGCGTGCGAGATGTTTTGCTAGATAAAAAACCAAAGGATTGGGATATAGCTACAAGCGCTAAGCCCGAAGAGATTCAGGGATTGTTTGATAATAGTGTGTATGAAAATGAATTTGGTACAGTTGGAGTTAAAACAGATGCTAAAGTTGAGGCACTTAAATTAGTTGAGGTAACAACATTTCGCTCTGAGGCAAAATATTCGGATAAGCGCCACCCTGATAATGTAGAATTTAGCGATTCCCTTAAAAAAGACCTTGAAAGGCGCGATTTTACAATAAATGCGCTCGCCTTAAGTAAAAAGGGCAAAATTGTTGATCTTTTTGAGGGGCAAAAGGACTTAAAACAAGGGGTAATTCGAACAGTTGGCAGCCCTTATAAGCGTTTTAATGAAGATGCTTTGCGCATAATGCGGGCTCTTCGCTTTGCAACACAGCTTAATTTTACCATTGAGGGTGAAACATTTCAGGCAGTAAAAGATAATGCCTCTGATATAAAAATGATAGCAAAAGAGCGCATAAGGGATGAGTTCATTAAAATGATGGATACAAAATATGCCCATAATGGCATTTTATTTATGAAGGACTCAGGACTTTTAGAGATAATATTGCCCGAAATCGCAAAGGGTATTGATGTAGAGCAAAACAAGCATCATATCTATACTGTCTTTGAGCATAATTTATACGCTTTAAAGTGGGCAGCTGAACATGATTATCCGCTTCATGTGAAGATAGCTGCCTTGTTTCACGATGCAGGCAAGCCCCAGACAAAGCGAGGCGAGGGGCCTGACGCAACCTTTTATGGGCATGAAGTGGCCGGTGCTAAGATAACCGCAAAAGCACTTGATCGCCTTAAATTCCCCAAAAAGTTTAGTGAAAAAGTAGTTCGTTTGGTGCGTTATCACCTCTTTTATTATAATGTCGGTGAAGTTACCGAAAGCTCTGTTAGGCGCCTTATAGCAAAATTAGGTCCTGAGAATATGGATGACCTTATACGTGTACGTATATGCGATAGAATGGGTTCTGGGGTGCCAAAACCAGAACCTTATCGTCTAAGGCATTTTCGTTATATGGTAGATAAGGTGCAGAGAGATCCTGTATCTACTAAGATGCTTACTATTGGCGGAGATGATGTAATAAAAACACTTGACCTCTCCCCTGGTCCTAAAATAGGCCAAATACTTGCCATTTTGCTTGACGAGGTGCTTGATAATCCGCAAAAAAATAATAAAAAATATTTACTGAAGAGAGTTAAAGAGCTTGGCAAGCTAACTGATAAAAAGCTGGAAGCGCTTGAGGAGGCAGCAATACAGAAACAAGAGGAGTTTGAAAGAACAGTTGATGAGGAATTAAAAAATAAGTATTATTTGTAAAATGCGAGAAATTTATCTTGATAATAACGCAAGTACTCCCCTTGCTCCAGAGGTTTTAGAGGCAATGTTGCCTTACTATAGGGAGTATTATGGCAATCCTTCAAGCTTGCATAAAAAAGGAATTGAGGCCGAAAGAGCTTTAAAAGAAACCAGAGAAAAGCTGGCTGGTCTTTTTCACGTGAAAACATCTGAGGTATTTTTCACATCGGGCGCCACAGAGGCAGATAATTGGGCGCTTAAGGGTGTAGCGCGCGCATTAAAGCGCAGGGGAAAGCATATTATCACTACAAAAGTGGAACATGAAGCCGTGCTTGAGGCCTGTCATGCCCTTGGGCAGGAAGGTTATGAGATCACCTTTTTAGATGTAGATGAGTATGGAAAAGTGAAAAAAGAAGATATTTTAGGTGCAATTAACGATAATACAATTATGGTGGCAATAATGAGCGTAAATAATGAATTGGGAACAATATACCCTGTAAATGAATTTGCAAAAGAGACAAAAACCAAAAAAGAAGATATTATATTTTTTACAGATGGAGTGCAGGCATTTGGCAAGCTTGAGGTAAATATGGAGAATGTAGATATATTTGCCTTGAGTGGGCATAAAATCCACGGACCAAAAGGAATAGGAGCCCTTATTAAAAAAGAAAATGTGCAAATAGAACCCTTAATTCACGGCGGAGGACAGGAAATGAATATGCGCAGTGGTACCGAGAATGTAGCGGGAATTGTAGGGCTTGGCAAGGCAGCTGAGATTTCATATGAAAACTTAGATAAAAATAAAAAACATATACAAACTTTAAGGGATAAGTTTATTCGGACAATTAAAGAAATCGATGACATCCGGATAAACTCACCCGAGGATGCTATTTGTAGCACTGTAAATGTTGCATTTGCAGGAATTCCGGCAGAGGTTTTGCTGCATGCGCTTGAAGAAAAAGGAATTTATGCCTCAACAGGCTCTGCCTGTGCCAGCAACTCGGGTAATAAAAGCCATGTTTTACACGCCATAGGTTTGGACGATAAATATAGTGATTCTACACTTAGATTCGGTCTTTCGCGCTATAATACAAAAGAAGAGATAGGCTTCACATGTAAGGTGCTAAAAGAAATTACCCCGGAATTACGTGAAGTTACCGGTAGAAAATAATGCAATTAGAAATTAAAAAGGCAAAACCCCAGCATGCTGAAGAAATGATGTCTGTAAGGGTGATTGCAGCTATGGATGTATATGTTAATAAAGAATACGGCATTAGTGCAGAAGATATTATAGCTCAATATGGCCCCGAGGAAATTGATAAGTTAAAGCAGGGACTAAAAGAGGGAAGGATACGCGGGTGGATAGTTGTTGATTCTCAAACAGAAGAAATAATAGGATGCTCAACTGCAAAACTTAAAAAAGATAAAATACGCTTTGCTACCTTGCATGTTTTGCCCGAATATCACGGAGAGGGGGTGGGAAGGGAGATAGTAAAACAAATGCTTGAATGGGCAGAACCCAAGAAAAAAGACATCTTTCTTTATGTGGTTAAATATAATAAAGATAAATATGAATGGTATAAGCGCCTTGGCTTTGAAGAAATAACAGAAGGGGAGTGGAAGCTGAAGGCAGGCAAGATTATACCCAGGGTAAAAATGGTAAAACATGCCTCTTAATAGGTGTAAGATATAGATTTTATTTATGGATAAGGTTATTTTATTAAAATTAGGCGAACTTTGGCTGAAAGGAGATAATAGAGGTGATTTTGTAGATCGCCTTATTTTGAACATACAAAATGTTACGGGAGTTAAAAAAGCCGACATTGAAACAAGGCAGGGCCGTATTTATATAAATAAATATGACAGGAACATCTTTAATAGTTTTAAATATATTTTCGGCCTTAGTGGTTATACCGAGGCTTATCGCGGAAACAACTCATTAGAGGAGATAGAAAAGTTTTCACATGAAATTGCAGAAGAGGGAATTCAAAAAGGGGTAAAAACATTTAAGATAGAAACAACCAGAGCACTTAAAAAGTTTCCGGGAAATTCAATGGAAATAAGCGCTAAAATAGGGGAGAGCGTGTTAAATAAATTTGAAGAATTACAGGTAGATATTCATGAGCCCGATCTTGTTATAAATGTGGAAATAAGAAAGGAGGGTCTTTTTGTATATTCAAGCTTAGATGAGAGAAAGGCAAAAGGTGGCTTGCCTGTTGGCATGAGCGGCAAGGGACTTTTAATGCTGTCTGGAGGCATAGATAGCCCTGTTGCCGGTTGGCATATGTTAAAGCGAGGCATGAGTATAGATGCTGTATACTTCCATAGCCCGCCTTATACAGGAGATAAAACAAAAGAAAAAATACTTGATATATGCAAAGTGCTTGCCCGCTGGAAAGCTGCACCTGTACGGCTTTTTGTTCCTCATTTTACAAAGATACAAACTGAAACTTCAAAAAATGTTGATAATGCCTTCTGGACACTTTTGCACCGCAGATTTATGACAAAAATATCAGAGAAATTAGCTCAAGATAACAACTACCAAACCCTTATAACAGGGGAAAGTTTAGGGCAGGTTGCCAGCCAAACAATAGAAAATATGGCGGCTGTTTCTAAAGATATAGATATTCCAATAATGCGCCCTCTTTTGGGTTTTGATAAGGGCGAGACAATCGAGATAGCTAAAGATATAGAAACTTATAAAATATCAATCCTGCCTTATGAAGATTGTTGTGCGGTATTTGCCTCAGATCGCCCTAAAACCAGGGCCCAAATAGATAGTTTAATTAAATTAGAAAAGCGTTTTGAGGTTGATAAAATGATAGAAGAGGCGCTTGCCGATATGCAAATTTATAATATATCATCTAAAAAAATAGAACATGTTAAGCGTTAGTGACTTATCAAAAGATGACATTATTTTATTAGATGGCGCTCCGCACCGCGTATTGGAGTTGCACCATAAAAAAATAGCCCGCCAGGCGGCTACAGTTGATGCTAAATTAAAAAACTTATTAAGTGGAAATACAGCATCAAGAACTTTTAGCTCTTCTGATAAATTTGAAGAAGCTAAAGTTGAAAAGAGGGAGTTGCAATTTGAATATTCAAATCGCGGAAAGTATGTATTTGTAAATCCTGAAGATAAATCAGAGAGATATGAACTTATGGAAGATGACCTGGGAGAAGAGAGAGATTTTCTAAAAGAAGGTCTTTCTATTTCAGCCCATTTTTTTAAAGGTGAGATAATAAATATAGAACTGCCTATTAAGGTAAATTATAAGGTTGTTGAGGCACCTCCTAACATTCGGGGAAATACTGTAAGCGGAGGCACAAAGCAAGTAAAAATAGAGTCGGGAGCTACGATAAATACCCCGCTCTTTATTGAAATAGGTGATATAATACGTGTAAATACAGAGAAGGGAGAGTATACTGAGCGTGTTAAAAAATCAGAATGATTTTTTGGCGTATCTCCTCCAATTTTTATGACAAATCTAAGATTAAAACAACTGGCTAAACGGTACGGAACACCTCTTTATGTTTATGATGGGGCAACTATTGAACGGCAGTTCAATGTGCTCAATAATGCTATAACTTATCCTAAAAAACGTATAAATTTTGCTACAAAAGCAAACCCCAATATTCATATTCTAAAGTTATTACGTCGATTGGGTGCCTATGTTGACACATCCAGTCCCGGAGAGGTTTGGCTTGCATTGGAGGCAGGATACAAGCCAAAAGATATTGTTTTTACAGGAAATAATCTTACGGAAGAGGAGCTTAAATTTGTGCTTAAAAAAGGCATATTTATAAATGCTGACTCTTTAAGTGAGCTTGAAAAAATAGGAAAATTGGCGCCTGGTTCTAAGGTCGGAGTACGGCTCAATCCTATATATGGTGCCGGGCATCACAGTAAGGTTATTACAGCGGGCGAAAATTCAACCTTTGGGATTAGTATAGAAAATATAGGTAAAATAAAGAAAGTTGCCAAGAAATACGATCTTAAAATAAAAGGCCTGCATCAGCATGTGGGTTCTGGAATACTGGATTATAGAGTGTTTCTGAAGGCGGCAGATATTATGCTCAATATTGTAAAAGAATTTGAGGATGTTGAAATAATAGATCTTGGGGGAGGATTTGGCATTCCCTATAGACCCAAGGAAAAACCTTTAGATATGGATAAATTAGGTGAAGGATTAACAAATAGATTTGAAAAATTAAACACAGAACTAAACACAGAGTTAATCTTATATTTAGAGCCAGGCAGGTATTTAGTGGGGGAGAGTGGTATTCTTTTGACTCGAGCTACAGCAATACAAAAAACTCCTGCAGGGGAAAAGGTTGTTGGTACAAATAGCGGTATGACCCACCTTATACGCCCAATGCTTTATGATGCCTATCACGATATAGAGAATATAAGCAATATAAGGGACAGGCGCGAGAAGGTGACAGTTATAGGTAATATATGTGAATCAACGGATGTATTTGCTAAAGACCGCCTTATTAAAAAAGTAAGAGAAGGCGATATTTTAGCTATAAAAGATACAGGGGCTTATGGTATGAGCATGGCCAGCCGTTTTAATGGTCGGCTGTTGCCCGCAGAGATATTGGTAGGCGGCAAAAAGGAAAAGGTTATACGTAAAAGAGATAAATATAAAGACCTTCTTCCGGGTTAATAGATAACTAAAAGGCCCCATATGGGGCCTTTTAGTTATCCACACACAAAAAGTTGTATGAATTCTGGTATAATAAAAAGCATAATATTAACCATTTTTACATGAAAAACATATCGCTATATATTTTAATTTTTTCGGTATTTATTTCCGGAGTTTTTCTATATTCAACGCATAATGCATCATCGCAGACAACAGTTGAAATAAGTAATTTACGGACAGAAAATGTAACAGATACAGGTGCTGAGATTTGGTGGGATACAAATGATCTGGCAGATACTAATGCTGTATATTACGACACGGTATCTGGAATTACTACAGGAGATGTAGCATCGTATAATAACTGCAGCCCTAACGGCGGCATGAATGATACTATACACTGTATTTATTTATCCGGGCTCTCACCGGGAACTGAGTATTTCTATAAAGCTGAGGTTTATGTAAGTGGAGGAACTCTTATACAGTCATCAGAACAATCTTTTTTAACTTCGGGAAGTTCTAGTAGCTCAACAACAACTACCACCACCAGTGCACCAAGCGCACCTTCTAATTTAACTGCTATAGTAAGCTCTGCAGATATTTATCTAACCTGGCAGGATAACTCAGGTAATGAAGAGATGTTTAATATATATAGAAGTACTGACGGCACTAATTTCGGCACTTCTATCACAAGCTTAGATGCTAATATTACAAACTACACAGACACAGGTCTTACAGATGGCACTTATTATTATAAGGTTAAGGCCTGCAATATTAATGGCTGTTCTGAATCTAACATTAAAAGCGCCACGGTTAATACAAGTACAAATACAGGCGAGAGTTCCGGTTCTACACCTGAGGCACCATTAGACCTTACGGCTACCCCCTCTACAGACCAAACTCAAGTATTTCTTTCCTGGACAGATAAGTCCTCAAACGAGGAGCAATTTCAAATATACAGAGCGCTTTCGGGTTCAACCTTTTCTTTATTGTCTACTGTAGGTGCCAATAGCACATCTTATACAGATAATCAGATTACAGAGGGCAATTCTTACAATTATGGGGTTTCGGCTTGCAATACTTACGGATGTTCTTCAAAAGCCATGATATACGATGTTGTTATAGGTAGCACTGGTAGCACCACAGATAGTACTCTTAATGAGACAAAAACAATAAGCGGAACTGTTAAGTATTCAGATGGCAGTGCTGTAACAAACGCTTTTGTAGAGGCCTATCAGGCATCTACGGGCAAATGGCACCAGACACAAACAGGCAGTAATGGTTCTTATGCTTTTAATGTTATAGGCGGTAATTGGGAGGTTTATATATATCCATCAACAGATAATGCTGATTGGTCTTATAACAAGGAACCTAAAAAAGTATCCTTTAATACAGATAATAGTACAGAGGCCAAGACATTAAACTTCACTGTTTCTTTGGTTGACGCTAAAATAACAGGTTATGTCCTTTTGCCTGATGGCTCAGCCCCGCCTTCGGGAACTGTGTTTATATCGTTTAATAGTTCTGAATTCAGCTATGGGGGAGAAGTGGGTTCCAATGGATATTTTTCGGTATCTGTACAAGAGGGAAGTTATTCAATATATGTGCACTCAGAAAGCACTTCTTATTCGGCGCCCGAATTGAGTGCAGTTAGTGTGAACACGGGCGAGGTAAAAGATATAGGAACTGTATACCTTTTAGAAAATACAAGCAGTATTAGTGGAAAAGTTACTGATTCAAGCGGGGCGGGGGTTTCGGGAATTGAGATAAACGCTTGGCAACCCGAGGGTACAGGATATACTCATACCACAACAGATCTTTCCGGCTTTTACGTACTATCTGTAAGCAAAGGAACATGGGAGGTTCACCCCGAGCTTTCATCAGCAACTGATTTACAGACCTCCGAACCCCCTAAACGGGTTGATGTATCTGCTGACTCTACGGTAAGTGAGGTGGACTTTACTCTTGTAGACACTGATGCCACATTAACGGGCACAATAGTTGATACAAATGGAAACCCTCTTGCGGACGCATATGGTTGGGCTGGTTTAGGTAAAAGCGATGGCACAGAGAGTGGTTACGGTGCTCCTATTGAAAACGGTAAATTCACTATCAAGGCACCCAGCGGAGATTATGAATTGTTTATCCATTTCCCTCCGGATTCTCGCTATGTACAACTGGAACCTATTTCTGTTTCACTTAAACCTGATTCAAGTTCTATAATTGACGTAGCAGTAGCTAAAACTTCATCAGTAGTAAGCGGGTATTTAATAAATGAGTTCGGCAGTATTGTTAAAGGTGTTGAAGCCAGGGTTTTTGCCACAACAGGCGGCGGTATATGGCAAGAAACTGTCGTAGATAGTGCAACTGGACAGTATAAGCTGCGTGCAAGTGAAGGTACTTGGTATTTAGGATATGAGGTTGAAGCTGATTCTGATTATATTTCTTCAGACAGACCCAATATAAAGGTAAGTGTAACGGGTAGTTCAGTAACTCAGGATATAATACTTAAGCGCGCTGATGCCAGAATACAAGGCGTTGTAAGAGATCCTGATGGAAGCGGTGTGCCGGGTGTTTATGTGGGTGTTAGTAAAATAAGTTTTAAAGAGGCAGCAAACAGTGAAGAGCATAAAGACCCAATAGTAGCCGGGGCGAAAACAGATTCATCTGGATATTATAGTATAAATGTGCCTGCTGGTGAGTATTATATAAAGACCTTTGTAGGCCATTTAACCGGCTGGCTTGCAGCAGCTGAGCAGAAAGTTACACTTAATCCGGGTCAGACACAGAACATTGATTTTAAATTGCGCAGACCTTCGGTAAAAATACGAGGAAGTGTTTATCGCAAACTTGATGCAGTACCTAATGCTTTTGTGTGGGCCTGGAGTGAAACCGGAGGATTCCAGACAACTCAGACAGATTCAAATGGAAAGTATGAAATATCTGCAACACCCAATGAAGAGTGGGTAATAGCTGCTTCAAAGGATATAAACGGAGAGCTTTTTCGCTCTGAGGAGGTGCCCGTATTTGTGGGTGAAGAGGATATAGCAAGAATACTTGAGGTAACGCGGGTTGGTGTATTTCCTGAATCACAAACAAAAACCACAGACAGCACAGAAACCACTGTTGTCAAAACAGATGACGGTACAACCGTTACAGTTCCGGCAAACAGTATTTTAACTTCGGGAAGTGTTAGTGTCAGCATTTCCCCAGACAGCAGAGTAACCTCCCAGGGTTCTACAAAAGTTGTAGGTATTGCCTATAAACTTGCTGCCCGGGATTCTTCGGGCCAACAGATAACTAACTTTAAAAGTGATGTTACTGTAACCATTCCATATAAAGATTTAGATCTTTCTCGTCTTGGCATAGATGAAAATAAGTTAAGTTTTGGCTTTTGGGATGAGGCCTCGGGCGTGTGGAGAACAAAGGATTCATATGCTGTAAACACAGATAAAGACGTGGTTACAGGAACTACGAATCACTTTACGCGATTTGCTTTGCTTACAGTTGTGCCAACCGTAGATACAAGCGGGATTGCAGATGGAGATCTTATAAAAACAGCGGATAACCCCGATGTATATATTGCCAAGAAAGTAGGCAATAAGCGTTTTAAGAGGCTTATATTAAATCCCGATATATTCAATGCATATGGCCACTTAACCTGGGATAGCATAAAAACAGTAACACAGGCTCAGATGGACGCCTTTGTGCTTAGTGGTCTTACGGTAGAGGTTTATCCCGACGGCACACCTGTAAACGGAAAAGTATATCAGGTAAGCTCTGATGCCGGAACAGATGTGGGTGTGAGCCGCTGGGTTAATATGCCCGCAGAGGCATTTGAAGCAGCGGGATTTGATTGGGATTCTATTTATCAGATAAATGAATTTGAAGCGAGTCCGGACTTTTATCCCGCAGGAGAACCAATCACAAGCGTTTAGATGAATAAAGACATCTTTAAATTATTAAAAGGAAGTGCTTTATTTAAGCGCTTCCTCATTCTATTTATTGTACTTGCTACAGTGCCTGTTTTGGTTATGGGTGGCGTCTCAGTTTATCTTGTAGATCTCGCACACAGGCAGGATGTAAGCCAGCTTGAACTACAGCTTATAGATCAGAAAATAGAGGAGATAGATAAGTTTTTTATAGATACCGCAGGAACCTTGGAACTCACTGTAGATATACTCGGGGAGCAGATACCTTATGATCAACAGCAGTTTATATTAAGTAGTATTCTTGCAAGCAACAGCGCATTTCATGAACTCGGCTTTTTGGCATTAAATGGACGGGTAAATTCGAAGAGAAGTTATGAGCAGGGAGAGCTTTCTCCTGTGGGCAATTTTTTAGATGAAGCTGTATTTATGGTTCCGGCAAGTGGGAAAAAATATATAGGCGAGGTTCATTATAGTAACTCTGAGCCAATGGTGACTCTTGCCGCGCCTGTTAGAAAAAGAGACCAGCAAACAAATGCTCCGGGGGATATAATACACATACTATATGCCGAAACTAGTTTGGAGGAGTTAGTCACTTCTATGGAAAACGCAGGTGTTGGAACGGGCGGATATGTAGTTCTGGCAGATAGCAGCGCTAAGCTTATTGCCCGCGGAGATACGCAGGATTATGAGGCCGGCATAGATATTTCTAGCACTGGACGCGTGCAAGAAGTGTTAGATGGAGCCAGTTTTAATGCTTTAGATGATGGCGATAGATATACAAGCTCATTTAGCGGAGTACCTGTAGTTGGCGCAGCAAAACAGGTACCTGTAACCGGTTGGGCGCTTTTGGTTGAGTGGCCTCTATCTGATGCCAACGCAATTCTTAGCGATGTTCGGGGCAAGGTAGTGCAGTTTTCTGTTTTTGCCTTGCTCGCAGTTATTTTGCTAGCTCCTTTATTTGCTGCTAGGTTGATAAACCCGATAAATAAACTTGAAGAGGCGGCAAGGGCAATTGAAAAAGGTAAGCTTGATACAAGAGTAGATATAAAGACAGGAGATGAGCTGGAGGGTTTGGGCGAGACGTTCAATAAAATGGTAGAGGGCTTAAAACGCCTTCAGGAGTTGAAGGACGAATTTGTATTTGTGGCAGCCCATGAATTACGTACTCCTGTAACGGCTATAAAGGGTTATTTGAGTTTAATACTTGAGGGTTCTGCGGGCAAGATATCTGATCAGGCAGAGAAATTTTTAAACCAGACAAAAAAGGCCAATGACAGTCTAAATCAACTTGTTAATGACCTTCTCGAAATTGCCCGTTCTGATGCCGGTCGTCTTGAGGTAGAGACGGCTCCTGTAAATATAGGTGAGCCAGCGAAATCTACCGTAGAACAACTGCAGCCTCTTGCAGATGAAAAAAATATAACCCTCAGCTACAATACCGATATTAAAGCACCTTCGGTTATTGCTGATGAGAAAAGAATTAAAGAGATACTAGTTAATTTGGCAGGTAACGCTATTAAATATACTCAAGAGGGAGGAAGGGTTGAATTATTTCATGAAGTTAAAGACGGCATGGTGGCAACTCATGTTAAAGATAATGGTTTTGGTATATCTGAAGAGGATCAAAAAGAATTATTTAGCAAGTTTTATAGGGTAAAGACAGATAAAACAAAAAACATCCAGGGCACAGGCCTGGGATTGTTTATAGTAAAGCAGTTGGTTGAAAAAATGGGGGGTAAAATATGGGTAAACTCTAAAGAAGGAGAGGGGTCAGATTTTGCCTTCACCCTGCCCGTTGCCGAGTAGGTATTTAAGAGATCAAAGAGAGTAGATACTCCTTAACCGCTTCGGCGGTTTTTTTATTGCTTAGCTTTTCTCTATGCTCAGTATAGGTGCATACCCGTATTGTGCTGTAGCTTTTTCCCTCTTCTTCCATAGCATGGAAATGTTCCGCAAAGTAATCACTAAGCTTAGCCTTTTTACCTCCGGGAATAAATATTTTTATGTCCTTTGCCTTAAATCTTTGACTTGAAGAGGAAGGCACAATTAAAATGGATTTTTGAGGTAGTTTAGCTATGCTTTCTATTTCTTTTTCTACCTTTCTTATTTTTGATGGAGAGGAAAGTGTTTCGGATCTAAGCAATTTTTCCATTTGACTCTCTCTTATGCCAAATATTGCCTGAGCTTTATCTTTTCTGCGTTCAATTTCAGCAAAGTGTTCTAACTTCAGAGCGACTGCGGTGCGGGGCAGGTCTCTTTGCATAAAGCGCTTCATTTGTTTCCTGGTAGAATCTCTCGTCGTATTTTCAAGCAGACCCAAAAGCCCAAAGTCGGTCAGGCCCCAAAATTCCTCTTCGCTTAGGTGTTCGTGTTGGACAAGCTCGTGGCTCATTCTCTGTACCATGCGTTGGGCAATAGCGGAATTTTTGCGCAGATAAACCACTTTATACATCTTTATATAAAATTCCTGCAGAGCTTTTGCGTTTTCTATAGCTTTTTCATCTATCATTATCTCTCCGTCAATAAAATATGTGTGTTTTGCCAAATATTCTACACCCGGCCTCTCACCAATTGTATAATATGCGTCACGGCTTAAGTAGTCCAGCTTTTCAGCTCCCAGGTTTTTATCATGCACCGCAAGGTAGAGAGGGTTTTTATGGTCGAAGAATTCTTTGAACTTTTTAAAATCAATATCAGCTGCCTCCACCGCGCCTTTAAGCCGGTTTATTATAAGTGCGCCATTTTCATCATGGTCTCTTTTCCAAAATTCCCTGGTTACCGCTTCAACCACGTGGCTAAATGGGCCGTGGCCTATATCATGCCACAGGGCATATGCCTCTATTAGCCGAGCATCCTCTTTTTTAATAAAGCCCTTTTTGAGCCAGTTTTCACTAAGGTCTTGCGCCCTTTTGAAAGCCCCAAAAGAGTGTTGTTTTCTTGTATGTGTTGCGGCTGGAAAAAGCTGGGAAGTTACTCCAAGCTGGTATTTAAAGCCAAGCGCCTGGAATTCGGGTGTATCTATCATGGGCAAAAACCTTGTAATATCAATAAGCCCCCAAAGAGGGTCATAAATTAGTTTTACATTTTTGTGGCGATATTTCATATATATCTACAATGCCACAAAAATACTTAATTTTCCAGCTTTTTATGCCACCAGATGCTTTTTACCGGCCTTTTGTCGCTGTAGGTCCAGTGGTGTTTATGTGGAACGCCGTCATTATCTGATTCAGTACTGATTGCTTTATCATCCCCTATATAAAATCCTATATGGTGCCTGTCACTTCTCTCCCAGGGCTCCCAAATAATAACCGCCCCAATCTTTGGTTTTCTGATCTTTTCCCACCCGCTCTTTTCCATGTCTTTGATAGTGCTTTTTACCGTAGCATGTCTGCTTTCAATAAGATCAAATATTACTAATAAAGACGATGCATAATTGGCGCATGAATACACGCCGTTTTCAGCAACATCTTTTTTCTTGCCATCAACTAAGGCATAAACACTTTGAAACATCTTTGTACCCACGCTTTTTTTGATGGTTTCTATATATGTATCAAACAATAAAAACTTAATTTTTTTCATAATTACTTAATTAATTTTTTTACATATCTCCAGTGCCAAGGCTCAAAGCGCATACCTTCCTTATTGTTTTCAGGGTATGAGAGCTCAAAGCCGAAGTGCTCTGCGTTATTTAGCATCCATTTGTATTCTTTTGTATCATTAAAGCATATTTTATCCCC
>JAWVZY010000011.1:0-22557 GCA_033721955.1 Candidatus Spechtbacterales bacterium | reverse complement strand
GGAGGGAAAAGATAGTTTATTTTAATTTAAGAAACATACTCGATAAAAAACCGCAAAAATTGCGGTTTTTTAGTTTTTGTGGTATAAACAGGTCATCTTTGAGTTCTTTAAGGGAGGTGGTGTTGTGCAGCATGTTTTGCATGAAGTAAGCAGAGAAGATGCCTGGAGAAACTATGTAGGATTTTTTAGGGATTATCGCTTTTTTGAGCGTAGCTCTGTAATAGATGTATACAAGTGTCTATGTACCAGCAGACAGGATCTATTACTTGAATATAGGCAAATGCGGAAAGATTTATTTGAGGCAATTGATGGGTATGGCCTGCGCATTGTTTATGTTGATGAAATAGCCCCCGTGAGAGCACCGAGGTTTTTAAATGAAATTAATCCGGGTGCTCAATATTTGCACGAGGAAAGAACAATATTATGTAGGAATGATTTGAAGAAAAGTGCCTATCTGTTTTTACATGAATTTGCCCATGCATTAGATATTGATTTGCGTGATGGAAATTTACATAAATTTTCACCCAGTAATACAGAATTGATAGCAAGTGCAGCCACCTATTTGTTTAACAGTCAAAAATTTCAACATTACTGTACACTTTTAGATTTTTTTGTAGGTTATGCTATTGAATGGGGCGCAAAATATGAAGACCTAGAAGAGGTCAGAGAGCAAGTTTTTTTGGTTGCCAACAAAATACAAGAGTTTTTTGAATAAAAGCCGCATATTTAAATTGTCGGCTTTTTCTTTTTGACAAAATTTAAAAGTAGCGTTATAAGTATATTCAGCTCTTAACTTTCCCCAGAGAGAGCACCAGGCCCGGGGATTAATAAAAGGAGGTAAATTGAGCACAGCTGAGCAGCTAACTAGGTTTTTTCGTGAGGAACATGAAAAAATGGATCTTCCCGATGATTTCGGAGTAGATCGCCAAGGAATGACGCGTGTATACATATGGGAATTGGATCCCTCATCTCGTAAAAATGGAGAAATGCGCATAGTAGAAATGTTCTATTATCCGCGTGATCAGGTTGCAAAAGTTTTGGGCAGAGTTACCCCCGCAAATTTTCTTGAAAGATACAGAGAAAATTCTCATACCGTTACGGTTATGGATATCAGTGATTTTGAAGCTAAAAAGAATATTCTTTTGCATGCCCTTTATTTTGCGGGCCAATTCGCCCGGGAGGAATCTCTTTTGGAGGTTGAGCTCTCAGAAGCAGTGCCTGGAACCTATAGAGATACCCTTTAGTTTTTATTATCCCGTCAATTAGGCGGGATTTTTGTTAAATTAATATTTACAAATATAAAAAAATATAGTATAATTATACTGTTCTTGAAATACGTAGAGTCGCTCCGTTTTTGGCGGAGAGGAAAGTCCGAACACCTCTTTGATATATATCAGAGAAAGTGGGTGGTTGCTAACGGCAACCGTTGCAGTAGTGATACTGTAATAGGGAAAGTGCCACAGAGACTATACTAACCCTTTATGGGCCAAAGGTGAAAAGTCCCGTCTTAGGCGGGTCTGCGATATGGTGACATATCGCAGTGGTAAACCCCACCTGGTGCAAGGCCGTGTTCCGTTTTACGGAAAGTGCCGCTTGACCTTTCCGGGTAACCGGTTAGGCAGATAAATGACTCTACAGAGCGCTTTTAGCGCTTGGACAGAATTCGGCTTATAGTATTTCAAAACATATATCAAAAATTACCCGTTAATACGGGTAATTTTTGATATAATTTAATGTCTTAAACCTTGATAAACAGCTATATAAGGTATATTATATAATATTCTAATAGTTTATGCGAAAGAATGATTTAGCTTACAATTTAATATTGTTGCCTTTGGATTTTGTGCTTATATTAGCTGCTGCTTTTGCGGCTTATTTTTTGCGCCTTAGCCCCTTGATCACGGACATAAAACCTGTTTTATTCAATCTTACACTTGGAAGAATATTATTTTTAACTGCAGCAGTTGCGGCCTTTTTGTTAATTTTGTTCGCACTTAGCGGTCTTTATCATATAAAAAGAACCACCCCCGTGCTGGCTGAGCTTGCGAGGATAATTATATCTATCTCTGCAGGGATGGCTCTTATTATTGTGTTTATGTTTTTTCGCAGGGAGTGGTTTGATTCACGATTTATTTTATTGGGCGCTTGGGTATTTGCCATTTTATTTGTAGCCCTGGGCAGGATGACCATGCGTGCTGTAAGAAGGTTTATACTTCATAAAAACGGAGTAGGATTGGAAAATATACTCATATTAGGTCGAGGCGAGGAGGTAGAGCTTATTAAAAAGCAAATATCTCAAAATAAAAAACTGGGTTTGCGCCTTGCCGACGTTCTTGCAAATCCCGACTTGGAGGTTATAAGGGGTATTCACGCGTCTCGCGGTATCCATAGGGTTTTGGCGGCAGATACAGATTATGATCGCTTAGAGATAATGAAGGTAGTAAATTTTTGCGAAGAAAATGGCATACAATTTTCTTATGTGCCTGATATGCTGGGCTCTATAGTGGCTGAAATGTCCTTTGATTTAGTAGAGGGAGTTCCTGTAGTTTCAGTGAAACCTTCACCCTTGGATGGCTGGGCAAAAGTTTCTAAGCGCATAATAGATATAATACTTTCAGCTATTGGGCTTATTATCTTATCTCCGCTATTTTTCTTTATTGCCTTAGCTATAAAGTGGGAAACTGAGGGTCCGGTATTGGTAAAATTAAAACGTGTAAGCCGTGGCAAGGAATTTGATTTGTATAAATTCCGCTCTATGATAAAAAATGCCCATAAATATAAAAAGTATCTTAAGCATATGAACGAAAGAGAGGACGGCCCTTTATTTAAGCTTACTAATGATCCTCGCGTTACACGTGTTGGAAAATTTTTGCGAGCCCGGCGCCTGGATGAGATCCCCCAGCTTATAAATGTTTTTAAGGGTGATATAAGCTTGGTAGGCCCTCGTCCCCATGAGCCCGAAGAAATAGAGCGTTATGAGGATTATCATAAAAAGGTTCTTGCCATAAAGAGCGGTCTTAGCGGCATGGCACAGGTAAGTGGAGCTCACGACCTGCCCTTTGAAGAGGAAGTAAAGCTGGACAGGTATTATATTGAAAA
Source organism: Candidatus Spechtbacterales bacterium (assembly GCA_033721955.1). Lineage (GTDB taxonomy): Bacteria > Patescibacteriota > Minisyncoccia > Spechtbacterales > 2-12-FULL-38-22 > JAWVZY01. Next base: position 19,458 of record JAWVZY010000011.1, on the reverse strand, counting down.
TTGGTCGCTTAAGCTCGATTTTGTTATTATGCTAAAGACAATAAAATTACTATTATTTGATAAGAGCGGTATATAATTTTATGAGAGTAGCATTAGTGCATGATTATTTAGTTCAATACGGAGGAGCAGAGCGGGTACTTACAGAATTTGCTAATATGTTTCCTAAAGCTCCTATTTATACATTAGTTTATGATGCCGCCTCCACAGGGCATGCTTTTGAGGGTCGTGATATAAGGACATCTTTTCTGCAAAAAATTCCAAATCCCGCACTTCGTTATAAGCTTTTTCCCTTGCTTATGCCCCTTGCTATTGAAAGCTTCGACCTTGCAGAATATGACATTGTACTTTCAAGTTCCGCATCTTTTGCAAAGGGAATAGTATTGAAGGGCGAAGGTATTCACATTTGCTACTGCCACACTCCCATGAGATATGCTTGGCTTGATTATAAAAAGATAGCGGGTGATTCAATGTATCCATCGGTTATTTCAAAATTTATTCCTTTTGTAATGCCGTATATGCGTCTTTGGGATAAAAATAGCGCTCATAGGCCTGACCATCTTTTGTGTAATTCCCACCATATTAAAAGTAAAATAAAAAAATATTACAGGCGTGAGGCAGATGTTATATATCCTCCGCTCAATTATAATAAATTCAGAATTGAAGAGCCCAAGGATTATTTCTTAATGATAGGCAGGATGGTGCCCTACAAGAGATTTGATCTCGCCATAAATGCTTTTAATAAATTAAATTTGCCTCTTAAAATAATAGGTACAGGACCAGAAGAAAAAAATCTAAGAGAACTTGCAGGTCCCAATATTGAGTTTGTAGGCCTTGTTTCGGAAAATGATCTGCCTAAATATTATGCTCAAGCTCAAGCTCTTATATTTCCTCAAGAAGAGGATTTCGGCATCACTTCGCTTGAGAGTATGGCATCAGGCAGGCCTGTAATAGCTTACAAGCGAGGAGGCGCGCTTGAAACCATTAAAGAGGGAGAAACCGGAGTATTTTTTGAAGAACAAACTGTTGCCTCTCTTCAAAAAGCAGTGCAGAGATTTAAAAATATAGAGTTTGATCCGGAGCATATAAGAAATAGTGTCGAACAATATGATAAGGCACATTTTCGCCAGAATATAGCAGATTACATACAACAAAAATGGCAGGAAAATCATAAGCATATATTGGTTTAAAATTTGCTCTAAACTATTTTGTGTAGTTATAAAGTTAATCCATTTGCTGTTTATTACACAATTACAAAACAGCGATCTCTAATGTAATGAAAATAGGTATAGATATAAGATCTCTTTCCGGTGATAAATATGGAGGCGTGGGGGAATATATAAGGAATTTATTGCCCGAGATGTTTAAGGCAGGATCTGAGCATACTTTTCATCTTTTTTATAATTCCCGAAGTGACAGGGGCGATTTTTTAGAGTTTAAGGGCTCTAATGTTGAGTTACATAAATTTTCATATCCCAATAAATTATTAACTTTTGCAGGCAGATATTTTAAATTACCGCATATAGACAAACTCATAGGAGGAGTGGATATTTTTTTCAGCCCTCATTTTATTCCTGTCCCAGTTTCTGCTTCCTGTAAAAAAGTTATAACTTTTCACGATCTTTCATTTGAATATTTTCCTGAATATTTTAATCGCAGGAGGCGTCTGTGGCATAAATATATGAATCCTCGCCAGCAAGCACAAGCCGCCGACCATATAATCGCTGTCTCTGAATCAACAAAAAATGATCTTGTAGATAAATATAATATTGAACCTCAAGATATAACTATGATACATTCGGGGGTTTGTGATTTTGTTATCAACCCTCCTCATGAAAAGTGGAGTAATGTTAAAAAGAAATATGGATTACGTAATAATTACATTTTATCTCTCAGCACGATAGAACCCAGGAAAAATATAGTTGCTCTAATACGCGCCTTTAATTTGCTGAAGAATAGCGATATTTATCTGGTTATCGCGGGAGCTAAGGGTTGGTCTTATAGAGATATCTTTAAAGAAGCAGAAAAATCTCCCAAGGCCGATAAAATAATTTTTACAGGGCCGGTTGAAGAGAGGGAAAAATATTTTTTATATAAAAATGCCAGCGTTTTTGTTTACCCAAGCTTATATGAGGGTTTTGGCTTTCCGCCTCTTGAGGCCATGCATACAGGAACTCCCACGGTAGCTTCAATGACAACATCGCTTCCCGAGATAACGCAGAGCGCGGCAATTCTTATAAATCCTTATGTGCCGGCTGATATTGCCGCTGCCATAGAAGACATTATAGAAGATAGCCGGCTGGCCTCCATGCTTTCAGAAAAAGGAAAGGAAACAGCAGATAGCTTCAGGTGGCAAAAAACAGCTAATGAGACATTAAAAGTTTTAGAGCAGATCCAAATAAGGTAGTGTGGATAAATGCCTATATAAACCTTAATAAAGTTTACGTTTTCTGAGGCCAAAATAAGGCCTTTTTATGCTATACTAAAACTAATGGCGGCTAAAAATAAAAATTTTCCTGATGACCCTGATAACAAGCGCAAAGACGCTGAGTTTTGGCGCACATTTTTAGATGAACACGTGGTTGATTTGCGAAAGGCGGCAGCTTCTCAAAAAATAGATCATAGTTCTGTTGTAGATCTTAGCGCAGAAGATAATAAATCACCTAAAAAAGACAAGTTGATAAAAGATATAGGAACCTATTCTGATGAGGATATCTTTGACAGCCAAGATTTTATTCCTGGCGCTAATATTAAAAATTTAGAGCAAGACACTGATTTAGAAGATACAGAGGAAGAGGAGTTTATTACTCTCGAACAATTAGATTCTGAAAGCGGTATTGCCGATGAATTTGAGCAGGAGCTAGAAGAGCTTACACCCACATCCCGGATTGAAACTGCAGAATCATTATCAAAAGAAAAATTATCAAAGCAGTTGGCAAGTATTGATGAGGCAGATCTTCAAATACAAAATTCACTTCCAAAATTTGAACGACCTGAACCTCAAAATATATCTAAAATAGAACAGGACTCTGAGGAAACTGCTCAAGAATCAAAAGAGAATAAGTTTAATCTTATACCTGAAAAAAATATAGGCGAACCTTCTTCTGCGCAAAAAAAAAGCAAAAAGAAGAACAAGGTTTTTCGTGAAGATGTAGGCACCCCTTTGCAATTGGATTCATCCGTTGAAGATTTTAAGTCCCAATCTGAATCCAAACCAGAATCCAAACCAGAGCTAAAACCAAAAACTGAGTTAGAACCAGAACCTGAGCCAGAGTTAGAACTTGAACCAGAGCTTAAGCCAGAACCAGAACCTGAACCTGAGCCTGATCCAGAACCAGAACCAGAACCAGAACCAGATATACGCCTTAGCGCCAAAGAGGAGAAAAAGCTAAGAAAGAGTATTTTACGTGATAGAAAGATAGCACCTGCTATTCGTGTTAATAAAAAAATAGCAGCATTTTTATTGATAGGAGTATTTTTAGGATTTTCTTTTCTTGCTATACAAAAAACAAATTCCTTAAAGTCAGAGGGCCAGGCACGCGCAGAGATGGCCTATGGCTTTATGCGAGCGGGCCAGGAGGCGCTATTTGATCTTAGAGCTGATGAGGCAAAAGATAATTTCACAAAAGCAAAAAATGAATTTGAACGAATATCTAACAGCTTTACTTTTTTTGGTCGGGATATCGTTAATCTTTCGGCAAAACTTCCTGTTCAATCACAACTAACATCTGTGGCCCATTTGTTGCACGCAGGTCAATTGTATGCCTCTGCCGGAGTGCAGGCGTCTGAATCCCTCTCATCTCTCCAGGGTATAAATTATAAAGAAAATGAAACTAAATTGACAGATGAACTTGTGCTTGTGGCGCAAAATCTTAAAACAGCTTCAAAATTACTAGAAGAGGCTAACATAGAGTTAAGTTATGTGCGCCCTCAGGATGTTCCTGCTGAATTTGAAAAAGATATACTTGCTGTACAATCTCAAACTAATCAAGTCGGGGACAAGCTTCAGGATGCCTTTTCTTCACTTGATGTTATGCTTACATTTCTGGGGCATAATCAGCAAAAGAATTATCTTTTAATATTTCAAAATAATTCAGAGCTTCGTGCTACAGGAGGGTTTATAGGCACCTATGGCCTTCTTCAGCTGGACAAGGGTGCATTGAGCGATCTGCTTATTGAAGGCATTTATTGGCCGGATGGTCAATTAAAAGCGAAAGTGATTCCGCCTCGCCCGCTTCAATATGTAACTCCAAACTTGGGCACTCGGGATGCCAATTGGTTTTTTGATTTTCCCACTTCCGCCGAAAAGCTTATTTGGTTTTATAAACAAACAGGCCAGTTTGAAGGTGAGCTTGATGGAGTAATAGCAATTAATACAAACATACTTACAGAATTATTAAAGCTTTCAGGTCCTATAGAAATGGAAAAGTATGGAGTGACTTTAACAAGCGAAAATTGGCTTCCGCTTGTACAGCAAGAGGTAGAGGTAGATTATGATAAAGAGCTCAACCGTCCCAAGCAGATATTAGCGGATATGACACCTATTCTTATAGATAAACTGGGTGAACATAAAAATAAGATCGAGCTTATAGATATTTTTCTATCATCGCTTGAAGAAAAAGATATGTTTATATACTCCAGGGATAAAAGCGTAGCTGAGCTTGCCTTAGAGCAAAATTGGAACGGCGCTATCGCACAAGATAAAGATGCAGCCGACAATAGCGTGAGTGATTATCTGGCTGTAGTTGCCAGTAACATAGGCGGGTGGAAAACAGATATATACATGGATACAGAAATAGATACAGTAACTAAAATATCAGCTGAAGGAGAAATAACTCGAAATATTATAATTCACAGAAAACACACCGGAGGAAATAGTCCCTATTTCTTTTACAACAGGCCAAATCATAGTTATATAAGAATATATGCTCCTGCCGGTTCTGAGATCGTTTCAGCAGAAGGTTTTTCTTCAGAGCCCGACCTTATAGAAACAGATTACAAATTTGAGGATTATTCAAGTGATGAGCTTATTTCTTCATCTATTAATTCTGCCCAAAAAGGTCCCGGTGATATAGATATTTTTGAAGAATCAGGAAAGAGAGTTTTTGGTGGCTGGACATGGATACCGGCCGGAGAAAGGCAGGTAATATCCCTTACGTATACACTTCCTTCGCAAATAAATAGTAACACCAGCTCTTATCGTTTAACTATACAGAAACAGAGCGGCCTGGACGCTTCTTATTCGGGTTCTATAGAAGAGTTTGACAGCTCCCTTAACATTACTGCATGCTATATGGATGGGGGTAGTATAAGTTCCGGTAGCTTTAATTTTAAACAAACCACAGATACAACTATAAAATGTGGACTGCAATTTGATAAATGATAAGGAAATTAAATAGATCTACAAATTCTGTGCCTATGGCAGCACTAATACTTGCCGTCTCCATTCTTGTGAGTCGGTTTTTGGGTTTGATAAGGGACCGTATTTTAGCCGGGCTTTATGGTGCAGGCGTGGAACTGGATATTTATTTTGCTGCCTTTCGTATACCCGATCTAATTTATAGCGTTATTATTGGAGGGGCGGTTTCCTCGGCTTTTATACCAATATTTATAAATCATTTATCGAAAAATGAAAAAGACGCATGGGAGGTTGCGGGTTCATTTTTTAAGGTCGCAGCTCTTGGGCTTGTGGGTATATGTATAATTATATATATTTTAATGCCCCTTCTTATGCCTCTTGTGGTTCCGGGCTTTGATGCTGAAAATAAAACTCTTGCTATAACGATGAGCCGTATTATGTTGCTCAGCCCTTTATTTTTGGGTTTGAGTGCGGTATTTTCGGGAATATTGCATTCATTTAGGAAATTCTTCATTTATTCTCTTGCTCCCATTTTCTATAATATAGGCATTATTATAGGCGCCCTTTGGTTTACTCAGTTTTGGGGGGTTGAGGGGCTTGCTTGGGGTGTGGCACTGGGTGCGGTGCTACATATGGCCGTTCAGGCGCCTTCTACTTTTCATGCAGGATTTAATATTACGCCATTGCGTAATATATTTCACCCGTCGATAAAAAGAATATTTAAGTTAATGGTTCCCCGTGCTCTGGGTTTGGGAGCTTATCAGATAAATCTATGGGTAATAACAGCTATTGCCTCAACTTTAGCTGCCGGATCACTTACTATATTTACTCTTGCAAATAACATACAGTATCTTCCCGTGGGCATCGTTGGCATATCTTTTGCCACTGCTGTATTCCCTAATTTATCTAAATCATTTTCTGAAAAGAACAAGGAGAAATATCTTAGAGAATTTTCAAGGACGCTTCGCAGCGTTTTCTTTGTAGTGTTTCCTTTGAGCGTTTTATTTTTTATATTCCGTGCTCAGCTTGTGCGAATAATTTTGGGAACAGGCCAATTCGGCTGGGAGGACACCCGCCTTACTGCCGCATCTTTGGGAGCATTTTCTTTTGGTATTGCCGCTTATGCCCTTGCTCCCATAATCTCAAAGGCCTTTTATGCGCGTGAAGATACAAAGACACCTGTTATTGCAAATACTATAGGTATGGCTATAAATATTATATTGAGCGCTTGGCTTATATTCGTTATATTTCCATCTGACGGTATTTTAGAATTTTTAGGAAACTTGCTTAGAATTGGTGACTTGCCTAATACCGCTGTTATTGGCTTGCCGCTATCCTTTTCAATATCGGGTATTGCTGCCCTGGTTTTATTATTTGGGGCATTTTTCAGTAATAAAGATAATGCGAGCATAAAACCCGCTCTTGCTTCATCATTCACAAGAACAGCTTTTGCATCGTTTATAGCCGGAGGATTTGCCTGGATAGCTTTACGCACCTACGGTATTTTATTTGATCCTATAGATACTTTTGCTTCAATTTTTACACAAACAGCCATAGCATCAATTATTGCTTTTATAGTTTATTTAGCTATTGCTTGGTTTTTCAAGTTTGATGAATTTTTAGTATTGCGTGCTTTTATCACAGCTAAACTTAAAAAAGCCAAGTTGCCAAAGGAGGCACCCGTAGATCAAATGAATGGCTTTACCCACCATCAAGAGTAATAAAGATATAAATTTATTTATGGATATTCGCAATTTTGTAATAATCGCACATATCGATCATGGCAAGTCCACTTTAGCGGACCGTTTTTTAGAGCTTACTAAGTCAATTGATAAGCGAAAAATGCAAGAGCAATTTTTAGACCAGATGGACTTGGAGCGTGAACGTGGAATAACTATAAAAATGCAACCGGTCACAATGAAATATGAGGTGAATGATAAGGAGCACATTTTAAACCTTATAGATACTCCGGGGCACGTTGATTTTTCTTATGAGGTTTCACGTTCGCTTGCTGCTGTGGAGGGCGCAGTTTTACTTGTGGATGCTTCAAAGGGAATACAGGCCCAAACCGTAGCACATTTAACTACGGCAGTTGAACAAGGACTTAAGATAATTCCCGCAATAAATAAAATAGATCTTCCCGGGGCCCAAATTGAAGAAACAGAAAATGAGATACTTGAACTTTTAATATCTTTAGATTCTGATGCAGAGAGAATACATAAAATTTCAGCAAAAACAGGTGAGGGGATTGAGGAACTTTTAGCTGATGTTGTAAAAACAGTTCCCGCGCCGCGTATTGATATAAAGAAGCCCCTGCGCGCACTTATATTTGATTCTGTATATGATGATTATCAAGGTGTTATAACTCATGTACGCGTGCTTGAAGGTGAGATTTCTCCGGGTACGGACATATTTTTTATGGGCTCAAAGGAAAAGAGTGAATCAAAAGAAGTTGGCATTTTTTCTCCTCAGCGAGTAAAAAGAAAAAAATTGCAGGCAGGGGATATTGGTTATATAGTTGGCGGTATTAAAGAAATAGAGAAGGCAAATATAGGAGATACAATAACTACGGTTAAAAATAAGGCGACTGAGCCCGTGGCAGGATATCGTCAGCCCCAGCCGGTGGTATTTTCTACTATATTTACAAAAGAAGATAGTGCTTTTGAGGATTTGCGTGATGCATTGAACAAGCTTAAATTAAACGATGCATCTTTATATTTCGAACCTGAATCCTCGCCTGTACTTGGGAGGGGCTTTAAGAGCGGGTTCTTGGGCATGTTGCATATGGAAATTATACTTGAACGCCTGCGCAGAGAATATGACCTGGACTTACTTGTAACTTCACCTTCTGTGGCATACAGGGTTTATCTAAAATCAGGTGAGGAAGAAACTATATTTAGCCCTTCTCAATTTCCTGATCCATCCGAAATAGAAAAAACAGAAGAACCCTGGGCACATTTGCGGGTTATAACACCTCCTGAATATATGAATAATGTGATGAAGCTACTCAAGACCATAAGAGGTGAATATGCCGATACCGAATACATAGGCAAAGAGAGAATGCGTATAAATTACGAGGTTCCACTTGCAGATATCATTTCTGACTTTTATGACAATCTTAAAAATACTACATCCGGGTACGGTTCTATGTTTTATGAAATTGCTGAATACAGAGAAGAAGATATTGTAAAAATGGATATATTGCTCGCAGGGGATGAGATACCTGCTTTAAGTCGTCTAGTTCCAAGAGAAAAAGCGCAAAGCGAGGGAAGAAAGGTAGCCGAAAAAATAAAAGAAGTTTTACCTCCTGAGCAGTTTGCCGTAGCGATACAGGCGGCAATTGGCGGCAAAGTTATAGCTCGCGAAACAAAAAGTGCTATGCGAAAGGATGTAACGGCAGGACTCTATGGCGGTGACTATAGTAGGAAAAGAAAACAGCTTGAAAAACAGAAGAAAGGGAAAAAGCGCCTAAAAGAACAGGGGAATGTTGAATTGGATTCAGAGACGTTAATGAAAATTTTTCAATAACGAATATTTATCTATATACCATAAGTTAAAAGCGGCCTTTTATGGCCGCTTTTAACTTATGGTATTATGAATGTAGCCGGCTTGATTAAAAGTAAGAGCCGCCTCCCAGAAGAGGAGCTACTAAAAATAATATAAATCCAAGCGTGGTAAAGATAACAATAAATATCTTGCCCGCTTTTACAAACTTTTCCTTTCTTTTAGAGTTTACTAACATTACTGGCATTATATAGTATATGCGTGAATTTTTCAACAAATTTGTTTTACCATTTGTACTCCTGGCTTTTGTTATTGTTTTGGGCTCGGGCGTTATACAGCAGGTAAGGCGCAATATTGCTTTGAGTTCAGAACTTGGAGAGTTAAAAGCAGATGTGGCGGCACTTGAAGAAGAAAATATGCGTATTCGCGAGGAAGTCGATTCTTTTAGTGATCCCTCAACCATAGACAAGGAAGCTCGCGAGCGGCTTAATTTAAAAAAAGAAGGAGAGAAAGTGGTGGTTATTTTGCCTTCAGAAAAAGATGATCCTCAGGAGAGCGTAGCGGTAGAAGAAAAAAATGAACAAAAAAATATTTGGGATAAGCTAAAGGCCTGGCTTGGTTTTTAATATTTTTAATCTTGACTAAAGCTTGTGTTTAATGTATTTTCATACTAAGTTCTTAAAGTTATAAAATATTTACCAAATAATTGAATAAACAAAAGAAAGGAGGTTAAAGTGGTTGTAAGAAGATCCGAGCATTATCTGAATAATGAACTTTCAATAAGTACAACGGGAGTTTATACAAGGGCACATCTTTACAGGCATCCAAAAACAGGCAGAGAAGTAAAACTTATAGGCATGCTGCATACCGCAGAGCCCGATTATTACACGCAAGTCAAAAATGAACTCTTGGCCTGCGATGTAGTTTTATATGAATATATAGAAGATAACAGCGGCAATGATCAAGTTGCAGATGATGGCCAAGAAATACGCAACAGCCATAAAGAGGACTTCTTAATGGCGATTATACAGAGCTACTTCGCTGCTCTTGATACAAGGCCTATAGATTTTCTTATGGGTGAGGGTGCCGCTTTTTCTTCAATGCGTCAAAGAGAAAATTGGTTTTGCGCTGATTTTTTCCACGAGGATTCAGAGAGGGCGCATGAACTACAGAGACGGGTAAGCGATACAATGCTTAGGCGTATCCGTAGAATTTCAGAAGACAGAGCTTTTAAGGCCGCCTTTTTTCTTGGTGATGCCATCGTTAATATCAAAAAAGAGATTTTTACCAAAAGGGATTTTGCCAGAACTATTAAAATTATTTTTGATAGAGATTTGCTCGGCAATATTATTGATAGAGACGCTATTAAGCAACGAGATACATTTTGCTTTGACAGGTTTGATGAAGTTATAAAAACGCACGCCCCGAAGTTAGTTGGTATAAAATACGGTGTTGCACATATGCATAATCAAAAACGCCTTCTTAAAAAAAGGGGTTATGAACATATAAGTTCAAAGAAGTTATTTTGCGTAAGGTTTTAAAACCCGCTATTATGAGCGGGTTTTTAGTTTGCCTCCATACTATTTACTTGCCATGCCCAGAATTTATCAAATTGCAGTTCTTTACCAAGAGGGTAACGGTTGCGCAATTCCTCCTTTATTTCATTTGTAGCATCAAGAGGTACAAATACGGCAGGAGTCCTGATTAGAGCGGGTAGCTCATCTGCCCTTAAATATAAGGTATTTTGTATGGGTATTTCTGAGCCATAAAATGAATAGTCGGTTGTGGTCTTTTTGGTGTGCTGTATAAATAAGGTTGTTTGCCCCGACATGGGCAGTTCTTTTTTATGCCTGTAGTCGGGAGGAGGCGCTCCCTCTCCGCATTCAGGACATGGGAACCAGTCGCCGGATACATAACTTGGGTAGCTTACATCAATTCCACCGCCATTTACTATTAAATATTTTTGGGTATCTGAAGGCAGGTTATTAAAGTATTCTCCTATTTCTACATATCCTCTGCTAAAGGCATTTGCCACTTCTTCAGATTTGCCCCAGTCAATAAAGTAACGGCTGTATTGAAATGATGATAGAACTAATATTATTACAATTGCCGCCCCAAAGGCAAAGGGCCAAATTTCTTCCCTATGATGCTTGTGGGGAAATATTATCCTCAAAAGATATAAAAATCCCAGTGCCGCATAAATAAAGACAAAGGGCATCATGCCTATAGCTCGTAGGGCATGTGGAATGCCTTCCCATGTAAGTGCCGCCGGCAACATCATTGCTCCCAACGAGGCCAAAAGTGCTGAATGTACTATTATAGCGTTCCAATTTTTATGTTTTATGCCGTCTTTTATGATTATAAAAGAATATATAAGCCCCATAAGGAAAAGCATCGCAATGGGCAGTGCAAGCTGGGCATCACCTGAGAAATTATGCCGCCAGTTATGGTCTCCCACAGCAAAAAGCATCTGGAAATGAACCCCCAAGCTTTTTATAAATGCAAGTATCCAGCTTGGCTCATCAAATACTGATATTCCCGTAGCGCGTGATATAAAATATTCAGGTACTCGCTTAAAAAGCAAAAGCATAGGCAGCATCACACCGGCCATAACAGCAAACATCGCATCAAAGTGCCACCACCCATCGCGTATATACATATTTTTAAACCACTCCTTATTAAATTGAGGTTTGTTTTTTATCAGATAAACAGTGTATGCAAGCGCGACTAAAAATATAGGAATGCCCAAAGCTATGCGAAATGCTATATAAGTATAAAACCCAATACCCCATATGATACCGGCTAATAAAGCATGCCAGAGTTTTTTTCTTTCAGATATTCCATACCCGCTTGGCCCTATCGGGTGGAGAGCTTTTAGAGTCAGCCATAACCCGAACGATATTAGAAAAGGGACGAGTATTGCCCGAAACCCTATTCGCGAAAAATTAATATGCCAAAAACTTACAGCAAGAAGTCCTGCAGCCAGCAGGGCTACTGTCTCGCGCGCTATTGGAGCTATCGCGATCTTTGAATGTTCCGGATCATTTACAGCAGAAAATATAAATATTTCACGCGTTAAAAGGTAAGTTCCCAAAACAGTTAGCATGCCTATAAGGGCCCCTATTATTTTAAGCGCGTATATGTTTATGCCATGCTTTTCAAATGATTTTGCTATCATCCATATATAAAGCCCCTCTCTTCCGTTATTTTCAGGATAAAACAATTCGTAATCACCGGTTTGTAGCGTTTCTACAGCGTCATTTGCGTTTTTTGCTTCATCAGGGTAAATTCCGGGGGGTACTGTTTCTAATCTGTGCAATCTAAAAAACGCGCCAAGGGCAAGTATGCCTAAAAGCGCGAAAATTGACCATCTTTTGCGGAAAAATACCATCTCTTTTAGTATATCATAATCCGTGATATAATTGTCCTGGTAATTATCAACAAGCCAGCGTAGCTCAGTTGGCCAGAGCAATGCACTCGTAACGCATAGGTCGTGGGTTCGAATCCCTCCGCTGGCTCCACAAAAATAACTCTTAGGGTTGTTTTTTCTTTACTTTAAGTTAAAATATTAAACGAGCACCTTAAAGGAGGTAAAATGACAGACAGAGATCTTTGGGATTGGCATGATCACGAACATTTTAAGGATGAGGAAACTTCTACTTATTATGTTTATAGCGGTAACTATATTCGCAAAGAAAAAAGAGTAAATATACATAATAAAGATGTAGTGGAGGCGATGGGTAACATTGTTTACGCGGGTGCAGGGGAAGCATTAAAGCAGCCGCGGATAAAGCTTAGTGTTGATGCTGATGGCAGACCCTATGCCTTGCTGCAGGGCTGGGTAGAGATGACACCCGAAGATCATGGCCGCCGTGATTATTTACGGCATGAAAAAACTAAAAGGGACAAAAAAGGGCAAGAAAAGAAACATGGAAAAAGTGTAATAGAAAGACAAAGACAAAGATGTGCTAGTAATTGTCCTTTTTGCAGACGTGGCTAAATAGTTATTCCAATACAGAGCTTGTCTCTGTATTTTTTTATAAAAATCGGGTATAATATACTTGTTATGGAAATACATGAAATTAAAGATCAGCTGGAAGAATTAAAAACTAAGGTCCTCGAAGTCGAGGACCGTCTTTGATTTTCCCAAAGTAAAGGCAGAAATTGAAGAACTTAAGAAGGAAACTCAGCAAGAGAATTTTTGGGATAATCCCGAGCACGCAGCAGAGGTTACAAAAAAACTCTCTGACCTGCAAGAAGAAGTAGATTTTTGGCAAAGCATGAAGACAGAGCTTCAAGAATTAGAGGAGCTTGCCGATCTTTCAGGTCATGATCCTGAGTTAAGAAATGAGATAGTTGAACGTCTTAATATTCTAAGTGAAAAGTATACTAAAGAAGAGTTCCGTATTTTTTTGTCAGGAGAATATGATAAGAATGATGCTTATATAACGATTTACGCGGGTGCGGGGGGTCTTGATGCTCAGGATTGGGCCCAGATGCTCCTTCGTATGTATCAGCGCTATCTTGAAAAAAACGATTATAAGGCGATTTTACATGATATATCGCATGGTGAAGATAAGGGCATTAAAGAGGCAACTCTTGAGGCAAAAGGAAGATATGCTTATGGATTTTTAAAAGGTGAGAGCGGTGTGCATCGGCTTGTGCGTATATCACCTTATTCGGCTCAGAAGTTGCGCCACACCTCATTCGCTCTTGTAGAAGTGATACCTAAATTAGAAAAGATAGAAGAAATGGAAATACCTGATGAAGACATACGCGTAGATACCTTTCGCTCTTCAGGTCCCGGAGGTCAGTATGTAAATAAAAGAGAAAGTGCAGTTCGTGTAACCCATACACCTACAGGAATATCTGCCTCATCTCAAAGCGAGCGTTTACAGGGCACAAACAAGGAAAAAGCAATGGAAATGTTGCGCGCAAAATTATATATGGTAAAACAAAAGGAGCGCAAGAAAGAATTGAAAGAGCTTAAAGGCGGCAATATCGCAAATGAATGGGGGAGCCAGATACGCTCATATGTGCTACATCCTTACCAAATGGTAAAAGACCATAGAACAAATGTTGAGCTGTCAGATGTAGAGGCCGTGCTAGATGGAGATTTAGATAAATTTATAGATGAAGAGATAAAAATGTTAAAATAAATATATGGTAATTTTTGAAGAAGTTACAAAAACATATCCTAAAGGAGTCGTCGCGCTTGAAGATGTCTCTTTTCGTATAGAACCGGGGGAATTTGTATCTTTGGTAGGAAGAAGTGGTGCGGGTAAGAGTACAATTTTAAAATTGTTATTGCGCGAATCAGATCCCAGCCAGGGCAAAGTATTTTTTCAGGGAATAGATATAAGTACATTTCACCAGTCAGAACTACCTCTTTATCGCAGAAAAGTTGCCTCGGTTTTTCAGGATTTTAAACTTTTACCCTCAAAAAATGTTTTTGAGAATGTAGCTTTTGCAATGGAAGCGGCAGGCAGGGCCACCAGAGAAATAATGGAAGATGTTCCACAAGCTCTTGAAGTCGTGGGACTTATGGGTAAAGAAAAAAGATTTCCTCATGAACTTTCAGGAGGAGAAAAACAGAGAGTAGCTATGGCCAGGGCTCTTGTTCAGCGCCCTGAGGTTTTGGCGGCAGATGAGCCTACGGGCAACCTTGACCCAATACATACCTGGGAGATAACAGATCTTCTGCTTAAGATAAACAAATTGGGCACAGCTATTATTTTGGCAACACATGATGAGGCGGTGATAAACTCTCTGAAAAAGCGTGTTATAACTTTGCATGATGGCAGGGTAATATCTGATGAAGAACAGGGTAAATATAAAATTAGATAAGTTCAATTTATTTTTATGATAAATCTTTGGCGAATAATTAGAAATTCATGGAGAAACTTTTACAGGAATTTATGGCTTTCAGTAGCTACGCTTTTTATGATGTTTGCGGCACTTGGTGTTATAGGAGGTCTCTTTTTATTTGATGCTTCATTAGATACTCTTGTTAGCGGTCTTCAGGAAAAAGTAGATGTAAGCGTTTACTTTAAGCAGGATGCAAGCGAGACCGATATTCTCTCTGTAAAAGAGGAACTTGAACATAGGGTAGAGGTGCGTTCTGTGGCATATATTTCAAGAGATGATGCTCTTGAGGCCTTTACCCAAAAGCATGCGGGAAATGAGGTTTTGATACAATCTCTTGATGAGCTTGATAATAACCCTCTTCAGGCATCAATTAATATAAAGGTGCATGACCCTGATCAATTTGCCGCTATAGTGCAGTCGCTTGAGGCCTCTGCCGCAAGTGAATTTATTGATGATATTAATTTCCGTGAAAATGAAAAAGTTATAAATAGTATTAGCCAGATATCTGATAACATGAACAGGGCCGGCCTTCTCTTTACCATTGTTTTAACTGCCCTTGTTATATTTGTAACATTTAATACTATACGTCTTGCTATATTTACATCTCGGGATGAAATACACATTATGAAACTCGTTGGAGGTAGTAATTGGTTTGTTCGCACCCCCTTTGTTATTACAGGCGCTCTTTATGGCACACTTGCGGGTCTTATTGTTGTAGGCACCTATTTTGGAGGAACAAAATTTATGAATTCTCGCCTTTCATTAATATTTGCTGATATTGATCTCTACGGATATCTAATGCAAAATACATGGACATTTATTGCCCTTATTTTAGGTGCGGGCATATCTCTTGGTATGGTATCCTCATGGCTTGCTGTTCGCAGGTATTTAAAGGTCTAAGATAAGATTAAATTATATAAAAATATGAATTGGTTTAAAATAATATTTGCCGCCGCCTTAGCCATTATACTTGTTGTAAGCACGCTTGTAGCGCTTTTTGGTGTGGGCAGGGCTGTAAACGCGACCTTGCGCACCTATGTTTTGGAGGTAGAGGAGTGTAGGTATAGGCCTGTTCCCGCGCGCCTTGATGAAGAAAAGCCGCAAGGAGAAGAGCCTGAAGAGACATGCGAGGTAGATTATAATCGCGCAAAGCAGGATATAGCTGAGGGTGTGGGTATGTTTTTGGTAGCTGCACCGCTTGCGTGGTTTATGTATAGGCGTACAAAGAGCATGATGGACGAAATACAAGAGGATAAATCATAGAGACAATCATAAAAACCGGGGCCATTATAGCCCCGGTTTTTTGTTGACACATAAATAGACGGGTGGTAATATCGAGCCAGTTCTCAAGAGAGAGGTTTCAATATGTCTCAAGATAAAAATGTAGAAAAGTCAGAACTACTGAAATTACTTGAATATAGCCATACCAAAGAAGGGCTTAGTAAAAGACAACAAAAACGCTTAAAGCATCTTGCTTCAAAAGCTGAAATAACAGATAGGTTGTGCATTTCTTGCCGGATAGAAGGGAAGACCGCGCCTATCGCAAATAATATGGCAAGAGGGGACACAGAAATGTGCTTAAGACATATAACTCTGTATCTTTAATGCTATTAAACGGTAGCGCCTGCTACCGTTTTTATATTGTTTTTTTATGTTATGAATTATGATATCCTGACTTTAGTGACAAGAAATAAATTCGCCCATGAATATAATCCCCTCAAAAGAAAATATAGATAAGGCCTATAAAAGTTTTAGAACGGTGTTTAAAAAGCCGGTCTATATTTTTTTAGCTTCTGTGATTACTCTTGTTATATTCAGCATATCTATATGGATGCCTAATTTACCCTTTATTGTAGATATAATAAGCTCAGAGACGGCAAGTGCTACACATAAATTAAATATTCTTTTAAGTCTGCTTGGAGGAATAGCTACTAATTTTACTTTTTGGGGCGCGGTTTTTATAATTTTTATCTCAGTTCTTGTGGGCATTAATATATCTTTTAGTGTATATTATTTTAAGCAGAGACTTAGTTTTCAGAGGGCAAGCGGGGTTAGTTTAATAGGAATGCTTGTAGGTTTGCTCGGAGTGGGCTGTGCCTCGTGCGGATCTGTAGTTTTGGCCTCAATTATAGGGCTTGGAGCCACCGCCTCCTTGGTTGGCTTTTTGCCTTTAAATGGTCAGGAAATTAATATAGTAGCTGTAATTATATTGATGTTTTCTCTTTATATCACCGCAAAAAAAGCGTATGATCCTTTAATTTGTGAAGTTAAATAACATTATAATAAAATATATATGCAAGCATTAATAATATTTTCTATCACACTTTTCGGCTGGCTTTTAGCTTTGGGTATATTTACTTTAGCCAAAGATATGCCTCGCAACGCTTTTATAGCGGTGCATTATATTGTAGATATTATAATTTTTGGAGGAATTTATATTCTATACTTTAAATTTATAAAACAGCATTTTGCTCCCTTCGCGGTGGTGGCAGTAGCTATGGGAAGCTTATTTATTTTTGAATTTATATTATGGCGCTTTGTAGCTCCCGAGCAGGCACATACATATTTGAATTTTGTTGACTGGATAGTTCCCGCCTTTATAATTGCCTCCAGTATATATTTTGCAGGTAAATATTTTGGGTAAGTTAAGTTATATAACCACCAATAAAAAACCCGGGCAATTGCCCGGGTTTTTTATTGGTATTCTAGCTTTATTGTTTTATGTAGCTTTTTTATTTTTCATATAAACATCTGCCACTACTATAAAAAAGCTAAGTACAAGCGGACCTATGAGAAGCCCCGACACTCCAAATAACCTAATACCTCCAAGAACGCTCAATAAAATAAGCAGTGGGTGCATAATACCCTCCTTACCTCGCATCAATCGCGGGCCGAGCAGATTGTCTACAAGTCCTACTGCAAGCACTCCCCACATGGTAAGTCCAAGTGCGCCAAATGTATTACCTGTAATAAATAGATATAATATTCCGGGAATAAGCACAAGTGCGGTGCCAATAGATGGAATAAGCGCCGCCAGAAAAGCTATGCTTCCCCACAGAAATGGACTTGGTATGCCGAATATAGAAAAACCCAGTCCGGTAAGTGCGCCTTGTATTAGTGCTATTAAAAGCTGGCCTCGCACCACGGAATTTACTGTTGATGTAAGGCGCGATATTATCATTCTGTCATTTTCGTCTTTTAGAGGGCTTAGTCGTATAAAATAGTCCTTTAATTTTTTACCATCTTTTAATAAATAATAGAACGAGAGCATGCCTAAAAATACAACCGCTAAAAAGCTAGCTATGCCTGAAAATATAGCGCTGATATTCTGTATGAAAAATTCAGCTCCTGCCCGTGCAAGTTCATTTAAGTTTATAGATATTCCCGGTACAAATCTGCCTATAATACTCTCTAATGTCTCAATGGGTGCCTGCAATGTGCTTGATATACCTCCCTCGCGTAGTGTTTCATAGACCTGCGTGGCTTCTTGTAGTATCTGAGAGCCAAAAAAGAAAATAGGTGCCAGTATAACTAAAAATACAACAATTACAGTTATGAGTGCGGATATCACCTCTTTGCCTCCTGTTGCTTTTATTAATTTTTTATAGAGTGGATAGAAAACTATGCCAAGCACAGCTCCCAAAAGCATTGCGTCAATATAGGGGAGGTAAATAAACAGCAGCAAGATAAAACCCATAAGCAAAAGGGCTGCCAGAAAGTGAAATTGTGTCTTGCTAGTATCCATTATTTCTATTATACCACCCCGATAAATATGAGGACAGATAATATTACTAAGCTTATTGTTGTAATTTCTTTTTTGTGGGGTAGTTTTTGTATTTTTTCTGCAGATCTTATAACTATTATAACCTGCAGTATTGTAGCCAAAACAATTCCGATAACCGCAGCTATCTTACTGTCTATGTTGGTATTTATAAAAAGTGGTGCAATAGCGATTGTGTTATCTGCTACCAGCACTGAAGATACTAAAAAGCCTATCCCAAGCAATTTGAAGAATCTTTCTGTAGATAGAGGCGAGGCCATTTTTTTCTCAGCTTTCTGCCTGAAGCGTCCTTTGAACACATCAAAATAGATAATTCCCGAAAGTATTAAAACTACACCCGCGCTTATATACCTGGTATGGGGGAGCTCTTCCAATATTCCTGCAAATATAAAAGCAACAAATATTGATGCGGTAATTGCCAGAAACGCACCTGTAGAAAAGGCGAATTTACCCTTTCTTCTACGGCTTAATCTGGCGCTCACAGGAATTCTTGCAATAGTATCTCCTAAGCTTGTTGTAAATTGTATAACAAATCCTAAAATAAAATGTTCAAGCATATTTATATTTTAACACACACTTAAGCACTTCTACCCCGGACTCCTTCGATTCGCTCATTCCGTCTTTTGAGCCACTACAGATAACTGAAGACAAATAAAAACGCCCAAAAGGGCACTTTTATTTACTTTGTTGCCGGGCAGGGAATCTCACATAAACACATATTTTGCCCCGAACCCCTGACTTTGAAAACCCTCGGTTTTCAATACTTTCCAACACGGGGCAAAATGGTTCGAGCCCCTGCCACTACAGATAATTGAAGACAAATAAAAACGCCCAAAAGGGCGCCCTTCTTTGCTTTGTTGCGGGCCATGGATGAAGTTAGAATCGCTATTGAGCAGAATTTGGATAGTCCGAGGTTTGGTTTTGTTAAGAATTGGTAAAACTAATCAGC
>JAWVZY010000010.1:0-22791 GCA_033721955.1 Candidatus Spechtbacterales bacterium | reverse complement strand
GCCTCAGTAATAAATGGAGTCGATGTCAAAGAATCTCCTAAATGGCTTAAAAAAATTTTAGCTTCACTTGGTTTAAACTCTATAAATAATATAGTTGATGTAGCTAACTATGCCATGCTTGTAACAGGACAACCATTACATGTTTTTGATCTTGATAAGATAGAAGGCAACAAGATAATTGTACGGCGCGCCAAAAAAGGTGAAGCAATTAAAACTTTAGATGGAGAGGCCTATGTACTTGATGATAATATGCTTGTTATAGCAGATACGAAAGATCCTTTGGCAATTGCAGGTATTAAAGGAGGCACTAAGGCTGAGGTTTCAGGAGAAACAAAGAATATATTAATTGAATCAGCTAATTTTGAACCTGTAGGCATAAGAAAAACATCCCAAGCTCTTGGATTGCGAACTGATGCTTCCTGGAGGTTTGAACATGAGGTGCCACTTGTTTTAGTTCCTAGCGGACTTAATAAGGCGGTAGAGATTATTACAGACATCGCTGAAGGAAAAATACAAGATACAATTGTAGATACTTTTAAGCAATCTATAGAGAAGCGCGTTATCGGGATAAGGCCGCATCGTGCAGGCAGGCTGCTTGGCTTAGAGCTTACAGGGCAGAAAATAAGCTCAATACTTAACTCCTTGGAGTTTAGTGTGCAGAAGGAGCAGGAAGATATGTTGCAGGTACAAGTGCCACCCTTTCGACTTGATATAGAGAGGGAGGCGGATCTTATTGAAGAGGTGGGGCGAATAGTGGGTTATGAGAATACAGAACCTAAAATGCCAAATGCAGCGCTTTATCCTCCTGGGAGGAACGTAAAAAATTATTGGATGCGTCAGGTTCGTCGCCACCTTGCAGCTTCAGGGTTTAATGAGGTATATAATTATTCCTTTGTTTCAGAGCACGTTCTTGATCTTTGGAAATTTGACGGCAAAAATATTTGGGAGCTTAAAAATCCTGTAAGCAATGATTTAAAATTTATGCGGCCATCTCTTTTGCCCGGATTACTTAAAACAGTGAAAGAGAATTTAAAACATCAAGATACTGTAAGCATATTTGAAGCGGGCGAGGTATTTCAAAAAGAATCGCCTCAAGAAAATTCACGCCTTGCCTTGGCATTGTCTGCAAAAAAAGAAGGTCAAAGCGGGTTTTATGCATTAAAGGGCGAGATAGAACACCTCTTTCATGTCTTGGGTTTGAGCGATATATGGTTTGATGATGCAATCCAAGATTATCAGTATAAAGAATTATCCTTTATGCATCCAAAGCGTACAGCTATTATAAAAACCGGAGATAAAGGTATAGGTTTTATGGGACAGATACATCCCGGAATTGCAGGAGATGAAAAATTGAAACATTCTCTTTTTGTATCTGATATAGATCTTAGCGCGCTTATAGAAGAGGCAGAGGAGGAGGAGATATATACGCCCATATCAGAATACCCCCAGGTTGTACGTGATATAGCTGTTGTTATACCTGTAGGAACCAAGGCAGATGAGATAATAACAGAAATAAACAGTGCGGCAGGAGAATTATTGCGCGATGTAGATATGTTTGATTATTATGAAGAAATTGAAAACCCCGAAAGTAAAAGCATGGCCTTTCACTTAGTGTTTCAAGCAGAGGATAGAACTTTGGAATCTAAAGAGATAGACGATATAATGTCAAAAATAACCCACGTGCTCGAGCAGCATAGTGGATGGAGTGTACGTTAAATAGAAATTAAAAAATAGAAATTAAAAATATGGCGAAGAAAAAACAATCTGGAAAAAAATCAACATCTTCCGCTAAGGGAGGAAAAAAGAAATCAACATCTAAGAAAAAAACAACACCCAAAAAGAAAGCGCCTGCCAAAAAAGAAGGGCAGTATTCTGCAAAAGATATTTATGTACTTGAGGGTCTTGATCCGGTTCGCAAGCGTCCCGGTATGTATATTGGTTCAACAGGCGAAGATGGCCTCCATCACCTCATATGGGAGGTTGTAGATAACGGCTTAGATGAGGCAATGGCGGGTTATGCCGATAAGATTACCTTAACTCTAATGAAGGACGGTAAGGTTAAGGTAGAGGATGATGGCCGCGGTATTCCTGTAGAGACACACAAGCAAACTAAGAAATCAGCTCTGGAGACGGTAATGACAACCTTGCACGCGGGAGGTAAGTTTGGAGGCGAAAGCTATAAGATATCGGGAGGATTACATGGCGTGGGTGTTTCTGTGGTTAATGCGCTCTCTACTTGGCTTAGGGCTGAAGTGCGCCGCGATGGCTTTGTTTGGAGCCAGGAATATAAAAGAGGAAAGCCCTCTCATAAGATTAAAAAGGGAGCGAAAAGGCCTAAAAGCGACACGGGGACAACTATAATATTTGAGCCCGACAGAGAAATTTTCAAAGAAGGAGAGTTCCGTTGGAAAAAAATACTGGATCATCTTCGCCAGCAGGCATATCTTACCAAGGGGGTTCATATAAAAATTATAGATGAGAGAGAAAAGCTGCCCCGTAGCCACCAATTTTATTTTGAGGGCGGGCTTGTATCTTTTGTTGAGCATTTAAATAGAGGCGAGAGTCCAAAACATGATAATATTTTTTACGTCGAAAAAGAACAAGACGATGTATTTGTAGAAGTAGCTCTGCAGTATACAGATGACATACAAAGCTCTGAAGTCGGGTTTGCCAATAATATTCATACTCCCGAAGGAGGTATGCACATAACTGGCTTTCGTTCTGCTTTAACTCGCGGTCTTAATAGTTATGCCCAGAAAAATAACTTAGTTAAAGATGGCCAATCGTTTTCAGGCGAAGATGTAAGAGAGGGAATAACAGCTATTATTTCTGTTAAACTTAAGGAGCCGCAATTTGAAGGCCAGACAAAGGCAAAACTTGGTAATACTGAGGCCAGGACGGTTGTAGAGGCAGTAGTGTCTGAAGCATTAGATGATTTCCTGGATAAACACCCAAGAGATGCTCGCGCCATAATAGAAAAGATACTTTTAGCTGCCAAGGCAAGAAAAGCGGCAAAAGCGGCTCGCGATACTGTAATTAGAAAAGGTGCTATGAGTGGCTTAACATTGCCCGGCAAGCTTGCTGATTGTTCATCGAGAAAGCCGGAAAAGTCCGAGATATTTATTGTGGAGGGTGATTCTGCCGGTGGTTCAGCTAAACAGGGCAGGGACAGAAAATTCCAGGCAATACTTCCCCTAAGGGGTAAAATACTTAACGTTGAGCGTGCACGCCTTGATAAACTGCTTTCAAATAAAGAGATCAAGTCACTTATTATTGCTCTTGGTGCCGCAATCGCAGAGGAGTTTGACATAGAAAAACTTCGTTACCACAAGATAGTAATTATGACAGATGCCGATGTAGATGGTGCTCACATTAGAACCCTTTTGCTCACGCTGTTTTTCCGCTATTTCAGAGAGGTTGTAGATCAGGGCTATCTTTATATTGCTCAGCCGCCTCTATACAAGATACAAAAAGGTAAAACTTTAGAGTATGCATATACAGAGGCAGATAAAGAAAAAATACTTAAAAAATTGCTTGAAGATAAGAAAAAGAAATCAGCTAAAAACAGTTCAGCTAAAGGGAAGAAGAAAAAAGAGGATGAAGAAGAAGATCTTGAAGAAAAAGCTAAAAAAGCAAGCGGTATTAGTTTGGCAAGATACAAGGGTCTTGGTGAGATGAATCCATCTCAGCTGTGGGAGACAACAATGAATCCTGAAAATCGCGTACTTTACCAGGTTAAAGTAGAAGATGCCGAAGAGGCCGATAAAATATTTGATATTTTAATGGGCAAGGAAGTAGCACCCAGGAAAAGATTTATTCAGACCCACGCACAGAAGGTGCAAAATCTTGATATATAGTTGACAGAGTACTATATTTTCTGCTATTATTGGGGTATTAGCAAAATCAGCCCCCCGAGGGCTTTTTATTAAAGAAAAATTTTATGGAATTTGTAAAAAAACCTTTATTCAAAATTATTCGTTTTTTGCGCGAAGTTAGGATAGAAATGAAAAGAGTTAACTGGCTGGGGCGCAAAGAGGTAATAAATTATACTATACTCGTTTTAGCCGTATCGATAGTAACAGGAGTATTTTTGGGTGGCTTAGACGTTTTATTCCAAAGAATATTAACTTACGTTATATAATATGCCTAAGCAGAAATTACAAAGGGGTAAAAATTGGTACGTTATACATACATATTCAGGATATGAAGATGCTGTACGCCAAAATTTGCTTCAGCGAATAGAATCTATGGGCATGCAGGACAAGATCTTTAATGTTATAGTGCCCAAAGAAAAAAAGATAAAAATACGCTCAGGGAAGAGAAAGGTAGTGGAAGAAAGAATATATCCCGGTTATGTTTTGGTTGAAATGATAGTAACAGATGATTCATGGTATGTAGTTAGAAATACTCCGCGTGTTACAGGTTTTGTTGGCTCCGGTACCACACCTATTCCTATAAGCCAGGCAGAGATCGATGAACTACAAAAGAGAATGGGAGTTGAAGAGCCAAAATACAAGATAGATGTAAAAGAAGGTGATGCTGTAAAAATTAATGACGGTCCCTTCAAGGATTTTGATGGCAAGGTATCAGGAGTTGATGAAGAAAAGGGTAAGATAAATGTTTTGGTAAATATGTTTGGGAGAGAAACACCGGTTGAGCTTGACTATCTTCAAATAACAAAGATATAATATTTTTATTAAATTATTATGGCAAAAAAAGTAAAATCAGTTGTAAAACTTCAAATCCAAGGTGGTGCTGCTACTCCCGCACCTCCCGTGGGAACAGCGCTTGGTCCCCACGGCATTAATATTCAGGACTTTGTTACAAAGTTCAATGATGCAACCAAAGATAAGAAGGGAAATATTATTCCTGTTGAGCTGTTTATTTATGAAGACAGGACTTTTGACTTTAAGCTTAAAACTCCTCCCGCCTCTGACCTTTTGCGCAAAGCTGCAGGAGTGGAGAAGGGTTCGGGAGAGGTTCCCAGAGTAAAGGCAGGCAAGGTTACAAAAGCACAGGTTCGTGAAATAGCTGAAACAAAAATGGAAGATCTTAGCGCCAATGATGTTGATGCAGCAATGAAGATAATTCAAGGTACTGCAAAAAGCATGGGAATAGATGTAGAGAAAAAATAAATAAAGATCTATAAAACAAAAAAGCCCGTTAACGGGCTTTTTTGTTTTAGTTCTGTGTGGTAAATTAAAAAAGATACTTAATTCAATACTTTAATATGAAACGACCAAATTGGGATGAATTTTTCTTTGCTCTCGCACATATTTATTCAACTCGAGGCACTTGCGATCGCTTAAAGACAGCAACGCTTTTAGTGCAGAATAATAGAATAGTCGGAGCCGGTTATAACGGTTCGCTTCCCGGCAATCCTCAATGCGATGAAGTAGGACACCTTATGGAGGATGGGCATTGTATAAGGACATTACACGGGGAAGACAACGCTATTTTGTATAGTACTTCTGATCTCAAAGATGCTACCGCTTATATATTGGGAACTCCATGCATACTTTGTACAAATAAGTTAATTGCTGTTGGAGTAAAAACTATTAAATACCTTGGAGAATATAGGAATTCAAGAGGTAAGGATGTTATAGAAAAACTGGCCAAAGATAATGGTGTGGAACTTATTCGTGTGGACTTTGATTTTGAAAAAACATTTGAAAAAATGAAGGGAATCCTTGAGGGCCCCGGAGGCGCTCTAAGCTAATATTTATGGAATTATTTGTACAAAAATTGGATCCATCTGCAAAACTACCCCGTTATGCGTATAGGGGTGATGCGGGGATGGATCTTTTTTCATTTGTGGATCACGAACTTAAGCCGGGAGAATATTTCGTGGCCTCAACGGGTATTAAAATAGCAATTCCCAAGGGCTATGCGGGGCTTGTGTGGGATAAAAGCGGTATTGCTACAAAAAATCACATAACTACTATTGCAGGCGTTATAGATTCTAATTACAGGGGAGAGCTTAAAATAGCACTTACAAATTTAGGCAAAGAAAGTTATCATATAAAAAAAGGTGAAAAAATAGCCCAACTACTTATTCAGCCGGTGGTTTCTACTCAAATAACAGAAGTGGAGGAGTTTGACATCACTGAGAGAGGCGAAGATGGCTTCGGTAGTTCAGGGTTAAAATAATATGAATAAAAAAGGAAAATTTATAGTAGTAGAGGGCATAGATGGCTCGGGTTCTACAACACAGGCAACTCGAATGCATAAATTTTTGCAATCACAAAAGCTGAGAAGCCACTTTACAAAAGAACCTACTAACTACCTTATAGGAGGTCTTATACGGAGCTGGCTTACTGGTGATTGGTCAAGTTCTGCAATGTGTTTACAGCTTTTATTTACTGCTGATCGCGCTCACCACTTGGAAAAGGAAATTATACCCATGCTTGAAAAGGGTGTTAATGTAATTTGTGATAGATACTATTATTCTACAGTTGCATATGGCTCATTGGATATATCAGATACAGAGTGGCTTAGAGAAATAAATAAACATTTTCTTGAGCCGGACCTCGTAATTTATTTGCGGGTTAGCGTGGAAGAGGCCATGGAGCGATTAAAAAAAGATAGAAACAGTTTTGAACTTTTTGAGAAAGAAAAACAGTTGCGTGAAGTTATAAAGCAATATGAGGCCTTTACCAATAATACCGATTATTTTATGCCTATAGACGGCAGCAATGAAGAGAAGGAGGTATTTGAGGATATTAAAAGCATACTTCGCCAAAAACTCAATATAGAAGTGTCTCAGTAGGCATTTTTACATGTTTTAACTTGCACATGTGCCTCTGAAGGGGTAAAATTTATTTAGCTATTTATATAATTAAGGAGATGTATAATGAGTTACCATCCCGAAAAACAATATCTTGATCTGCTTGATATAATTATGAAGGACGGCGATGATAGGCCTGTTAGAAACGGCCACACGAGGGCTATTTTTGGAGCGTGGATGCGTTTTGATATGAGCAAGGGCTTCCCCGCCCTTACCACAAAAAAACTTGCATTTAACGCAGTTAAGGGCGAACTTATCGGTTTTATACGCGGTGTAGATAATGCCGCTGATTTTAGAGAGCTTGGTGTTAGAATTTGGGATGCTAATGCAAATGAAAATGAACAATGGCTAAATAATCCAAACAGAAGAGGTCAAGACGATCTTGGTAGAATATATGGTGTTCAGTGGAGAAACTGGAGAAGCGTTAAGCTTGTCCCCAGAAAAATTTTAGGCATTAGGCTGCCCTCATTTCGCGTTGAAATAAAAACCATCGACCAGCTAAAAGAGGTAATTGAAGGAATTAAAAACAGCCCTTTTAGCAGGCGTCATATTGTTTCTGCATGGAATCCCGGTGAATTAGATCAAATGGCATTACCGCCTTGTCATATGGAATTTCAGTTTTTTGTACGTTCAACAGGGCACCTTGATCTAATGATGAAACAAAGAAGCTGCGATATGTTTTTAGGCGTGCCCTTCAACATAGCTTCTTACTCACTGCTTTTGCATATGGTGGCTCAGGTTACAGGATATGAGCCCGGAGAATTTATTCATTACTTAGGCGATGCCCATATTTATCATAATCATTTTGAGCAGGTTAGGGAGCAATTAGAGCGTCAGCCTATGGAACTTCCTAAATTGTGGCTTAATCCCGATATAACAGATATAGATGATTTTAAGCCCGAAGATATAAAACTCGTAGATTATGAACATCATCCTGCGATACGCGCGGAAATGAACGTATGAAAATATCTCTCATTGCAGCAGCAGCTGAAAACAACGTTATAGGGTATAAGGGCGATATGCCTTGGGGAAGAGCTATGAAAAGCGATCTTAGGCGCTTTAGAGAGCTTACACACCATAAGGCGGTTATAATAGGCAGAAACACATATGAAGGCCTTGGCAACCCCTTAGAGGGCAGATATATCATAGTTTTAACGCGAGCTCCTGAGCTAGTATCAAAAAGCGATGTTTATGCGGTTGCAACTTCTCTTGAAGATGCTCTTGCCAAAGCAGAGCGTTGCATTGATGAAGGCATAGCTGATTCAGATGAAGTAATGGTAGCCGGAGGCGGCAATGTTTATAAGCAGTTTTTAGATAAAGCCGATTCTATATATCTGACAAAAATAGAGCATAGTTTTGAGGGCGATACATTTTTTCCCGATTACTCAAAAGATAATTGGAAAGTGATTAATTCAGAGCATCACAATAGCGATAGCGAAAATCCTTATCCTTATACATTCCTTACACTTCAAAGAACCTAAACCCCTTTATATAAGGGGTTTTTTGTTGTACTATAGTTAAGTATGAAGTATAAACCAACAATTGGGCTGGAGATACACTCGCAGTTGAAAACTAAAACAAAAATGTTCTGCGATGATCTAAATGACCCCAACGAAGAACACCCTAATATAAATATTTGCCCTGTTTGCATGGGCCATCCGGGAACATTGCCTGTACCTAATCGCCAGGCAATAGAGCATATGGTGCGTGTTGGCTTTGCCTTGAATTCTGATATTAATAAAAGATCAAAGTTTGACCGCAAAAATTATTTTTACCCCGATTTGCCTAAAGGTTATCAGATATCTCAATATGATATACCATTTTGCAAGGGAGGTTATATAGATATAGAACATCCGGGTGAACATGGAGAAGAATTTAAGCGTATTGATATAGAGCGCGTACACTTAGAAGAAGATACCGGACGTCTCGTGCATTCTGAAGACGGCAAGAATTCTCTTGTAGATTTTAATCGCGCGGGTCTTCCCCTCATGGAGCTTGTAACAAAGCCGGTACTAAATAGTGCAGAAGAAGCCCGTAAGTTCGCCCGCGAACTGCGTCTTATTTTGCGCTATCTTGGCGCTTCTGATGCTGATATGGAAAAGGGGCAAATGCGTGTAGAAGTTAATATTTCTCTTGCTCCCGAAGGCGCCGATGAACTTGGCACAAAAGTTGAGCTTAAAAATTTAAACTCTTTGCGAGTTGTAGAAGATGCTACAGCTTATGAGATAAAGCGCCAAAGCGAGCTTTTAGATGAAGGTAAAAAAGTTAAACAACAAACTCGCGGCTGGGATGAGGCAAAACAAAAAACTTTTGCCCAGCGCAGCAAAGAAGAAGCGCATGATTACAGGTATTTTCCCGAACCCGACATTCCTCCTGTAATTTTATCTAAAGAGTATGGATTTGATCTGGATACAATAAAGGCCTCCCTGCCTGAGCTCCCCCAGGCCAAGCGAAACCGATTTATGGAACAATATGAAATGGATAGAAAAACGGCCGATATCTTTATAGATGAGCATGAGCTCGCCGATTTTTATGAGGGAGCGGTTTCTGAGGCAAAGCGCTGGGGTAAGGATAAAAATTTAAAGGATGAAGATAAATTGGTGCAACTTACAACAAATTATATAATTAAGAATTTACGTACTCTGCTTAGCGAAAGTGAGTTGCCCCTGAGTAAACTTAAATTGACCGCAGAAAATTTTGGAGAACTCATTTCCATGATAGCTGCAGATGAATTATCTTCTTCGGCTGCTCGGGAGGTTTTAGAGGAGATGTTTGAAACAGGTAAAGATCCTTCGCAAATTGTAGAAGATAAAGGCCTCAAACAGGTTAGTGATGAGGGCGCTGTAGAAAAGATAGTAGATGAGGTAATAGCTGAACAAGAAAAGGCGGTAAATGATTACAGGGGGGGAGAGGAGAGCGCGTTAAAATTTCTTGTGGGTCAGGTTATGGCAAAGAGCCGGGGTTCTGCCAACCCTCAAGTAGCTACTGAATTACTTAAGGAAAAACTTAAGTAGGTACATAATTAATTACGTACAAAACAAAAACCGCCGAATATTCGGCGGTTTTTGTTTAAACCTCACAGATCTGCGTGGAGCGAGGAGAGAGATTTTGTCTCACAAATGAGACACACTCCACGCAGGTCTGTTGGGTCTATATTAAAAATTGGTTCAGAGCGAGAGCGCGGAAGCGCTCTCGCTCTGTTGTGCTTTTTTAGCTGCATTCACAGTGAGCCCCTCCATAGGGGTCACTCATGGATTCGCAGCCTTCACAGAAAATCTGTGGCATTGTTTTCTCCTCCTCGGAGCGTCTATTCAATATGAGCTATCGGGTAGCTTATATTGCGATAGCTTAAGCCATCGAGCGTGGAGGCCATTATCTTATTATGTAAGGGTACAACTTTTATGGCCTCCACTCTCCATAGCTTAATATAGTTATACATCAGTTGTTTTACTCTGACAATACAATTATAGCATAATATAACATATATGTCAATAATTTACGTTTGTGCTTATAGTGTTATCCTATAACTATGGATAAAGAGCTAAATAAAACAGATCCTGCTGTCGCCGATATCAATAAAAGTGAAGAGGAACGCCAGCTGGAAACTATAAATTTGATTGCGTCTGAAAACTATGTTTCTCCCGCTGTGCGAGAGGCGTCTTCAAGTGTGTTTACAAATAAGTATTCAGAGGGCTATCCTCGCAAAAGATATTATCCGGGAAATGAGTATGTTGATGAAGTAGAAGAGCTTGCTCAAAAAAGAGCTTTGGAGGTATTTGGCATTGAAAACTCCAGTTGGGCTGTAAATGTGCAGCCCTATTCAGGAAGCCCTGCAAACTTCGCTGTATATACAGCCCTGCTCTCCGAGCAAGATATTGCACTTGGAATGAAGCTTGCCTCCGGCGGGCATTTAACGCATGGACATAAGGTCTCCGATAGCGGCAGATATTTTAATTTTATACAATACGGCATAACAGACGACGGTATAATTGACTACGGGGAGGTAGAAAAACTGGCAAAAGAGCACAAGCCAAAGCTAATAGTAGTAGGTACCAGCGCTTATTCTCTAAAAATTGATTACGAAAAATTTAGCAATATAGCAAAAAATATAGGCGCTTTTCTAATGGCAGATATGGCACATATAGCGGGGCTTGTTGCCGGAGGCCAGCACCCCTCTCCTTTTGAGCATTGTGACATTGTTACAACTACAACTCACAAAACACTGCGAGGTCCGCGTGGAGCTATGATATTTAGCCGGGGTGATGAATTAGCTGTGAAGGTAAATAAGGCTGTATTTCCCGGATTGCAGGGAGGGCCGCACAACCAACAGACAGCAGCAATTGCTGTAGCAATGAAAGAAGCTTTGGCTCCCGAATTCAAAAAATATGCTGAACAAATAGTAAAAAATGCTAAGGTTTTGGCAAGAGAGTTAAAAAATAAAGGTTATGACATAATTTCAGGAGGAACAGAAAACCACCTCTTTTTAGTCGATGTTACAAATAAGGGTATGAGCGGGGGTGAGGCGGAAAAATTATTGGAGCAAGCAGGCATTATAGCGAATAGAAATACTATACCAAATGATCCAAGAAAACCTTTTGATCCCTCAGGCATAAGAATAGGAACGCCCGCGGTAACCACGCGCGGGATGGCAGATGTGGAAATGAAAAAGATAGCTGATTTTATAGACAGAGCGTTGAAGGGAGAAGATATAGAAGGTGAGGTTAAAAAGCTGGCATTGAAATTTCCAACTCCGGGGTTTGAATAAATATGGCAGAAATTTTAGACGGAAAAAAGATATCAGATAAAATATTATCTGAACTTAAAAAAGATATTAAAAAGCTCAATAGAGAAATTAAATTGGGTGTTGTTATGGTGGGCGCAAATGCGGTATCTGAAAAATATGTTGCACAAAAAAAGGAAATAGGTCGTGAGCTTGGAATTGAGGTAAGAGTTTATAAATACGATAAGGATATAACCACAAAGAAGCTGCGCAAACAGATAGGCGATATATGCCGTGTGCCCAACATGGGGGGAGTAATAGTACAATTACCTCTTCCCGGGCATATAAACACCCAGAGTGTGTTAGATGCGGTTTTGCCCGAAAAAGATGTAGATATTTTAAGTTCCAAAACTCTTGGAAAATTTTATACAGGTAAATCTCAGATAATTCCCCCTACAGTGTCGGGTATAATAAAATTACTTGAAGAATATAATATAGAAACTGAAGGTAAAAATGTAGTCATAATAGGCCAGGGGCGGCTTGTGGGCAAGCCGGCCGCCGTAGCCTTTGCTCGGAGAGGGGCTACAATAATAAGCATAAACAAAAATACAAAAAATAAAGAAGAGCTTATAAAAAAATCTGATATAATAATCAGCGGAGCAGGCAAACCCGGACTTATAAAGGGTGATATGGTAAAAGAAGGTGCTGTTGTTATCGATGCTGGAACCACCTCTGAAGAGGGTGAGATACGCGGAGATGTAGCAGAGGATGCAAAGGAGGTAGCCGCATATTTGACGCCTGTACCGGGAGGTGTAGGGCCCATGACCGTAGCTATGTTATTTTATAACTTAGTTAAGTTAAATAAATAATTTAATTTAAAAATTTTTCAACTAAGGCAGCAGCTTCTTTTTGGAGTTGTTTTTTATTTCCATTGAATTCTATCCATTTAATATCGGTGTTGCGCTTAAACCATACCATCTGTCTGCGGGCGTATTTTTTTTCGTCTTGCAGTATATTTTCTTTCATTTCTTCTTTATTTATTTCGCCTTGTAAATATTTTGCCGGCCAAATATAATCAAGCCCAAAGTTTTCAAGTCGCTTCCAGCTTATGCCAATCTCTTTCCGCAGTTTTTTAACCTCTTCTATCATTCCTTGTTTAAGTCGTATGTTAAGTCGTTTTTTTATGCGCTCATGTAGTAATTCTTTGTTAACTTTAATACCTAATATAAGTGCGTCATATACAGGTTTTACCTCTTTGGCTCCCGGTATTTTTATCTCAGGAACCTTTCCAAGTTCTTCAATTATTTCAAGGGCGCGTATAAGCCGACGCTTATTTTCTTTTTGTATTGTCTTTGCTCGCCTTGGATCTTTTTCTTTCAGTATATTGTATAACTCCTCCTTAGATTTTTTGCGTAATTTTTTGCGTAATTTTTTATTCGCTTCAACATGGGGAAATTCTATATCATAAATCACAGCATCTATATAAAGCCCTGTACCGCCCGCAAATATTGGCATCTTGCCTCGTTCTTGGATATCCTTTATTATTTTTTCTGTTTTGCGCTTAAATTGCGCAACAGTAAATTGTCGGCTTGGGTGTGCTACATCAAGCATATAGTGAGGTATACCCTTCATTTCTTTTTGCGTAATTTTACCTGTCCCTATATCCATATATTTGTAGACTTGTCTGCTGTCCGCTGAAATCACCTCCCCGTCAAATTTTTTCGCTAAAAAAACAGCAAGGTCGCTTTTCCCGCTTGCGGTTGGACCTATAATTGCTATTAGTTTATTGTTATTCATATATTTAATCTATTAAAAAAGGCGCGTTTTTGCAAATGCGCCTTTAGCTTTGAAGCTTTTTAACAAGTGCTATTACTTTATTTTGTATCTCCTCCTGTTTTTTATTTGCGATTTTAAATCTAATATGTAACATTTCTGCGCGCAATCTTTTTATGGATTTTATACTTACGGTATTTAGGGACTTAAGATTTTCAAGCAATTTCTTTTTATGCTCTTCTAACCTATGGGCCTTTCGATCTAATTCTATGGCTTTTTCCAGTAATTTTGCTTCCTCAGGCATATAATGTTCAAGCCATTTTTTAGCTGTATCTTTTGCCCGTATTTCATGAGGACGTTTTCTGTATTCGAGCCCCATATAGAATGGCTTATTTTCAAACGTCCATACCACATGGTCTAATTCATGAAAAAGAGTTCTCATAAATAAGGGTTTATTATCTACGTCAAATAAGAATATTTTTACCCTTACTTTTGTGAAACCGTCTATCACTGCCATATGAGTAGTAATTCCGACTGCCTCTATACCATGTTCATATACAGTTGTATCAACTTTTTCTTCTACCAATGTGATCACTAATCTTCTTTCATCATTTAGGGGGTACCCATAGGTAATTAAAAATTCTTCTATAAATTCCAGGAATTTTTCTTGTTCAATATATTTTTCTACCGCTTCAATATTTTCTATTTGCAGACAATCATTAGAAAGCCAATCGGTAACAATATTCACAGCACCTCCTTTCTTCAGTTTTTATATCAAAGTTCTGCCTGAATACTATCAAATAAACCTTGAACTTACAAGATAAAAGCACCCGAACAGGTGCTTTTATCTTTGAAATTTGCTGGACGTTATTTTTTATTTTTTACTTCTTTTATAATTTTTTCTACAAACTTTTCAACCTTCATTGCTCCCTCATCACCTTTTTGCCGATCCCTTACAGAAACAGTGCCCGCCTTCTTTTCCTTTTCCCCTACAATAAGTAAATAGGGAAGCTTATTTTTCTCACCGTTGCGTATTTTTTTACCAAGTGAATCATCTCCATCACATATATCTGCTCGCACCCCGGCTTCGCGCAATTTATCCATAACCTCACGCCCGTATTTATTAAACTTTTCACTTACAGGTACCACCCAAACCTGATCAGGCGAGAGCCACAGAGGAAATGCTCCGCCGTATTTTTCAATAAGAAAAGCAACACTTCGCTCTATAGCGCCAATTGAAGAACGATGAACGACAACAGCTCGTTCTTCGTCTCCTTTCTTATTTATATAATTTAAATTAAAGCGTTCAGGCCCCACAAAATCATATTGCACGGTAAATGCGGTATCTTCTTTACCATTTACATTGCGCATTTGTATATCTATTTTGGGCCCGTAGAAGGCAGCTTCGCCTTCCGCCTCTTCAAATTCATCTCTCCTCTCTTTGAGCGCATCGCGCAGGAATTTTTCTGATTCTTTCCATGCCTTTTCATTATCATAGTATTTCTCATTATTCCCTTTTTCTCTTAAGGATAGGCGGTACCAATAGTCCTTATATTTTTTAAGTCCTAAAGTTTTTGCTGCAAAATCTATAAGTTCAAGCGCGCCCATTACCTCATCTTTGGCTTGGTCTTTTCTACAAATTATATGAGCGTCTGCAAGGGTGAATGTTCTTACCCTCTGAAGGCCGGAAAGTTCTCCTGATTGCTCATATCGGTATAGATTTGCCATTTCAGCTATACGTCTTGGCATTTCTCTGTAGCTATGAGGTTTTCTCAGATAAAGCTCATAGTGGTGGGGGCATGTCATTGGCCTTAGCATAAATTTTTCTCCGTCTATATCGATAGGGGAATACATGGATTCTTTATAATATGGATAATGGCCGGATTTTTCATATAGAGATATTTTTGCAATATCGGGGGTATATACGTGAGTATATCCTCTGCTTATTTCCTCTTCTACTATAAATTTTTCAAGTTCCCGGCGTATAACAGAGCCCTTCTCTGTCCAAAGAGGAAGCCCCTTGCCTACAACGTCCGAAAATGTAAATAAATCCAGCTTTTTGCCTAATTTTTTATGATCTCGTTTTTTTGCCTCCTCCATCCATTTTAGATATTTATCAAGCTCCTTTTTATTTTCAAAGGCAACTCCATAAACTCGCGTTAGCATGTCGTTTTTTTCATCTCCTCTCCAGTAGGCCCCTGCTACGCGCATAAGCTTGAATGCATCCACGTTCAGGTCTTTTGTGCTTTTAACATGCCCTCCTCGGCAAAGGTCTGTAAATTTATCACCTGTATGCACTATGCCTACTTTTTTTGCGTTCTCCTCTTTTTTAAGTTCATCAATTAGATCTAGTTTATATTTAGCATCTTGCTCTTTAAAATATTTTTTTGCTTTATCAACAGACCATTCTTCCTTTTTAAATTTAAGATCGCGTGATATTATCTTTTTCATCTCGCCTTGTATTTTTTTAAGGTCCTTTTCGCTAATTTCTACATTTCCAAAATCATAATAAAACCCATTTTCAATAGCAGGCCCTATGCCAAGCTTGGCATCAGGATAAAACTTCAAAACTGCTTGTGCAAGTACATGGGCAAATGAATGCCTGATATTATTTAATTTTTCGTTTTTATTAGCCATATTATTATGCAAACATGTCAGGTCTTAGTTCTTTTATATTATCACATATAAACTTTGCCTCACCACCTCTTGAATTTACTTTACCCACAGCAATTATAACCTTATTTTCCTCAAGAATAGAAACTCTTTTTTCCATAAGATTGGGAAATATAATTGCCTCCATTTTTCCTGTAAGATCTTCAAGTCCCAAAAACATCATTGGCTTGCCATTTTTTGTAATTATCTTTTTGGAGGTATGTATTACTGCGTTTATCCTAACCTTATTGGAGGTTGATTTTCCTTGGAGCTCTCTTAGGGGGGTAATATTTTTAATTTTTCCCTTAAACTCTTTTAAGGGATGCCCTGTAATATAGAATCCAAGAAGTTCTTTTTCCCAATTTAGTTTTTGTTGTGAGCTTGCCGGCTTTGTATCTTTAAGTGTTAATTTTGAACTTGAAGCAGCTTCAGTTCCGGCGAATAGATTTGCCTGGCCTGATGCTTCAGCACTTTTATGCTCTCTTGAATATTGCAGTAAACTATCTAAATTTTCAAGTAGCATATTGCGCTCATTAAATTCATCTAAGGCACCTGCTTTAATTAAGCTTTCCAGCGATTTTTTATTAAGGTCTTTAGAAAGAACTCTTTCCAAAAAATCTTCTAAAGATTCAAAGCGCCCTTGATTATCTCTTTCTTCAATTATTTCATTTACAATATTTTCTCCAACATTTTTAATAGCCGCGAGCCCAAAGCGTATAGTATTTTGATCAACAACAGTAAAGTCATGCCCGCTGTCGTTAACAGAAGGAGGCAGTATTTCTATATCCATAGCGTTTGCCTCCTCAATAATAAAGGAAAGCCGGTCTATATTCTTTTGTTCGGCATTTAACAGCGCGGCAAAGAATTCAATAGGGTAGTGGGCTTTAAGATAAGCTGTTTCATACGCAATTCTCGCATAACATGCAGCATGGGAGCGGTTAAAGCCGTATCTTGCAAAAGGAGGAAATAAATCCCATATTTTTTGTGCAGTTTTGCCGTCTATGCCGTTATCCATCATTCCGGTTATGAGTTTTTCTTTCTGTTCGTTTAAGAGCTTTTTTATTTTTTTACCTATTGCTTTTCTAAGCGTATCGGCTTCAGCCAGGGAAAAGCCAGCTAAGTTTCGCGCTATCTGCATCATCTGCTCCTGATAAACTCCGACACCATAGGTATTTTTAAGGATTGGCTCAAGCTTAGGGTGGGTATATTTTATTTCTTTTTTGCCATGCTTTCGTGCAATGTAGTCAGGTATAAGTTCCATTGGCCCGGGGCGGTAAAGAGATATCATAACAATAATGTCTTCAAATTCCGTGGGTACTAATTCTTTAAGGTATCTGCGCATGCCCGAACTTTCAAGTTGGAATACACCGCTTGTGTCTCCTCTCTGCAGTAGCTTGTATGTTTTTTCATCATCCAGGGGTATATTTTCAATATCTACATCTTTGTTGTGGCGCACCTTTATAGCATTTAGTGTCTTTTCAATAATAGTGAGGTTTTTTAATCCAAGAAAATCCATTTTTAGAAGTCCAAGATCTTCAACTGCATGCATTTCATATTGGGTTATTATACTATCTTGATTTTGCGTAGAGCGCTGTAGAGGAACCATCTCTGTAAGAGGTTCTTTTGTCATTACAACCCCGCATGCGTGCACTGATGCGTGGCGCACAACTCCCTCAAGCCGGCGCGCGCTGTCTATAAGGCGTTTTGCTTCATTATCGCTATTGTATAGCTCGCTAAGCTCTGTCACCTCGTTAAGTGCTTTATCAAGCTTATAGAACATAGGAATTAGCTTAGCCACTTTATCGCAATAATCATAAGAGAGACCAAGCGCACGGCCTGCATCGCGAATTGCCGCGCGTGCCGCCATTGTTCCAAAAGTTATGATTTGAGCTACTTTATCTTTGCCATATTTTTCACTAACATATTCTAATACCTCATCTCGTCTGTGATCTGCAAAATCAAGATCAATATCAGGCATGCTTATTCTTTCGGGGTTTAGAAACCTTTCGAATAAAAGTTCAAATTCTATAGGGTCTATATTAGTCACATTAAGCAGATAGGAAACTATGGATCCTGCAGCAGAACCTCGTCCCGGCCCCACAGCGATTCCTTGCTGTTTAGCCCAATTTACAAAATCATGCACTATCAAAAAGTAGGATGCAAAACCGGTTTTTTTAATAATAGATAATTCATAATCTAATCTTTCCAAAATCTCTTCTCCGGGATTTTCTCCATATCTTTTTGGAAGGCCTTTCTCGCATAGTTCTCTGAGGTATGAATCAGCCGTATGTCCATTAGGGACTTTGAAGTGAGGAAGTTGATATTCGCCCAGTGTAATTTCTACATTGCAGCGCTCAGCTATTTTTTGAGTATTTTCTATAGCATCAGGTCTGTGGGCGAACTCTTCGATCATTTGTGCCGGCGGTTTCACAGAGAAATCATCATCTTTTAGAGTTAGACGATTTTTATCAGTTATTTGATTCCCTGTTTGAATAGCAAGTAAAATATCGTGCGCTTCAAGGTCTTCAGGTTTTGTATAATGCGAGTCCTGAGTTGCAACAAGGGGAGTATTTGTTTCATCAGCTAATTTATATAATACTTCATTAACCTCTCCTTGTTCTTTTAGATTGGGGTGGGATTGTGCTTCAAGAAAAAAGTTATTTTCTCCAAATATATCTTTATATTCGGCAATTGCTTCACGCGCTTTATCTATTTTTTTATTTTGGATTAGTGTTGGTATTTCAGCCCCAAGGCAACCGCTAAGTGCTATTATGCCCTCTGAATATTTTTTAAGCAGTTTTTTATCAAAACGGGGCTTATAATAAAACCCCTCTAAATGAGCTTCTGTAGTTAATTTAATTAAGTTTTTATATCCAGTGTTGTTTTCAGCAAGCAGGACAATATGCCAGCGCTTATCATCTATTCCGGGACGCTTATCTCGCATATCTCCTGTAGCTATGTATCCCTCAATCCCTATTATTGGTTTTACGCCTCTTTTTTTTGCCGCCTGGTAAAATTCTATAGCTCCATACATATTTCCATGATCTGTAATTGCTATAGAATCCATTCCGTTTTCTTTTACATAATCTAAAAGCTCCCCGATCTTACTTAATCCATCGAGAAGCGAATAATGAGTATGCACATGCAAGTGAGTAAATTTGTTTTTAGAATCGGACATTAACTATATTTTACACCATTTAATTTTCAATTTCCAATTTTTAATTTTTAACTAAACAATACAATATATTTTTGACAAGAGTTGTTAGCAGTCACACTTTATGTGAAAATAATTTTGCGCATACTTGTTGCCAAGAGAAGGGAAGAAGATGAGTGCAGTAGAAATTGGATCATCTGCAGCTAATGATGATAAAAATATCTTGCCAAGAAGAGACGAAGTTTTTTGGGATAAGATAGGAGCTGAAAAAGATGATGTAAGTCATCTTTTGCAGGATTTAAGAAAAAAATTGGAAGAAGCAACATCTATAAATCCATCCCCTGAATTTATTGAAATAACATGGGATCGAGAAGGCAAGGCTGGAGATAGGCGCACAGATTATATATTAGGCGTTGTGCTCAGTAAGTTAAGAGATGCCGGATGGACCGAAGTAACCCATTCTTTGATTGAAGGCAATAGCAAGATAATAATTTGGATTAAATAGTACCTTAAACCCGCCAACGCGTTGGCGGGTTTTTATTTTGATTATGATAAAATGTAGTTATGACTATAGATTTAAATTTTGAAAAAAAGTTAAAAGATAAACACGGCTACCTATATATAGCAGGTCTTGATGAGGTAGGCCGCGGTCCTTTGGCCGGCCCTGTTACTGTAGGGGCTTTTGTATTTTATACAGATTTGACTGCGGAGTTAAAATTATTGCGCGATTCTAAGCTTTTAAGCGAAAAACAGAGAAAAAGTTTATATGAAAACTTTAAACAGTTAAAAAAAGAAGGAAAAGTAGATTTTGCAACTTCATCCTGCTTTCCTTCAACTATAGATAAAAAGCAAATTCATCACGCATCAGTTCTTGCAATGCGCCGTGCTGTAAAAAAATTGGATAAAAATCCTGACTTTGCGATTATAGATAAATTTCCATACAGGGGCGAAGTTTTAAGGGATGTAAGCTATAGGGGTATTAGAAGGGCAGATAACCTGGTGCCCTCTGTTGCCGCTGCCTCAATTGTGGCAAAGGTGAAGCGTGATAGGAGTATGGCAACCTATTATCATAAAAAATATCCTCAGTACCGCTTCGATCTACACAAGGGTTATGGTACAGAATTACACTATAAAATGCTTAAAAAACATGGCCCCTCACCCATACATCGCAAATCATTCAGATTATCGTAATACTTGTCTAATCCTTGCATTTTTGTTAAAGTTTAGTTATAGTATACAGGTTAATTAATATGAAAATCTAAGTTTTATGGCTGTACCAAAGCAACGGAAGACCAAGTCCCGTCGAAATAATCGTCGCTCACATCACGCGCTTAAAAAGAAAAGCTTAACTGCATGTAAAAAATGTGGTGAGTTGAAGATGCCACACAGGGTATGTCAAAATTGCGGCACTTATAAAGGCAGGGAATACATAGATATAACACGCAAAATGACAAGGCGCGAGAAAAAGCGAAAAGAAAAAGAACTTGAAGAACAAGAGAAATCCGGCCCTCTCAATATGGAGGATCTTTCTAAAAAATAATTCATTAACAAATTATGGCAAGTAGACACTTAGCTCGTTCAATTGCAATGCAGACACTGTTTGAGTGGGATTTTTGGGGTAGGGATAACGATAAAATTAAGGAATTTACAGATAAAAATATTGAAGAATATGGCCCTGGCCTTGAAAAGGAACACGGCTTTATAAAGCGCCTTGTTAATGAAACTATTGAGAATATAGATAAAATAGACAAGATAATTGAAAAGACAGCGCCCGAGTGGCCAATAGATCAAATAAATCTGGTAGATCGCAATGTTTTGCGCTTAGGCATATACGAACTTTTATGGGGCCCCAGAAAAGAAGTTCCCCCTAAAGTAGCTATTAACGAGGCAATAGAACTTGCCAAAAACTATGGGGGCGAGAGTTCAGGAAGATTTATAAATGGTGTCATGGGTACTATATATAGAGAGATAGGGGAGCCGGGCAAGAATCAAAAAACAGAAAAAAAAGATAAAGATAAAGATAATAAAAAAGGAGAGAAGGGTAAGAAGTAATATCAAATGTCAAAGCTCAAATGCTAAATGATATTAATCTTTAAACAGTTTTTGTCATTTGGAATCTAATCATTTATTTGGAATTTGGATTTTGTCATTTGGATTTTTATGAAGAAAGATTTTTCCAAACTTGAAGACTCACTTGGTATAAAATTTAAGAATAAGGATCTTTTAACTCAGGCGTTTATTCACCGCTCTTATTTGAATGAACATCCCAAAATAGAATTAGATCATAACGAGCGCCTGGAGTTTTTAGGAGATGCTGTGCTTGAGATCGTTGTTACCGAATATCTGTATAAAAATTATGATAATCCCGAGGGGGAGCTTACGAGTTGGAGGGCGGCACTTGTAAATAGTAAAATGCTCTCACACGTGGCAGATGAACTGAATTTTAATGACTTTATTCTTTTATCTAAGGGCGAACAAAAAGATACTGGCCGAGCAAGGCAATATATCCTGGCAAACGCGATGGAGGCCTTTATTGGCGCTCTTTATCTGGATGAGGGCATAAAGGCGTGTACGAAATTTATACGCGAGCACATCTTAAAGGAATTGCCGCGCATTATAGAAAAAGAACTTTACAAAGACCCAAAAAGCTTATTTCAGGAATTAGCTCAGGAAAAGGTAAGTGTAACGCCTACTTATGAAGTTTTAAGCGATAGCGGCCCTGATCATGCAAAAACATTTGAAGTGGGTGTATATCTTGATAGTGACCTTATTGCCAAGGGTAAAGGCTCGAGTAAACAGGAAGCACAAGAAAAAGCTGCAAGGGCTGCTCTTGAAAAAAAGGGCTGGAATACTTGACCATAAGATAAAAATAATATACAGTAATAACCATGTTAAAATTACGACTCAGAAGAGTAGGAAGACGTCATGATCCAAGTTTTCGCTTGGTTGTGACTGAAAATACAGCCCCGCCTAAGGGAAAATATTTAGAGGCGGTGGGTTTTTATAATCCTCGCCTTAAGCAGGCGCAACTTAAAAAAGACAGAATAGAGCACTGGCTTAGTGTTGGTGTTCAACCAACTGACAGTGTGCACAATCTTTTAATACGTGAAGGTCTTATGGAGGGGGAAAAGATAGCTGTACATTCTCGAAAGCCTGGTAAAAAGAAGGCAGCAGCTGCTGAAGAGGAAGAAAAGAGTTCTGAGGGCAAAGAAGAGGCACCTGACGAATCTAAAGCCGAAGATGCTAAAGATAATGAAAAAAACGAACAAGCTGAAGAAGGGGGAGAAAAAGAAGCTCAGGCCGAAGAAAAGGCAGAAGAAAGCAAGCAAGAAGATGCACCTAAGTCAGAGGATAAAGAGAAAAAGGAATCTGAAGACAAAGAAGGTACATCTGAATCAGAAGATAAAGAAGAAAAGAAACCTGAAGAAGAAAAACCTACTGAAGATAAAGAGGAT
This sequence comes from Candidatus Spechtbacterales bacterium, assembly GCA_033721955.1. Taxonomy (GTDB): domain Bacteria; phylum Patescibacteriota; class Minisyncoccia; order Spechtbacterales; family 2-12-FULL-38-22; genus JAWVZY01. The sequence continues at coordinate 250 of JAWVZY010000010.1, read as the reverse complement.
GAAAAAGAAGAAAAAGAGGTTGACAAAAAGGAATAAATAGAGTACAATAGCGTATAATTCAGAAAGGTCGTCAGATTTATATAAAGACACAATTAATCAAGAAACGCAGTTATGGCTAAACAATCAGACCAAGAGTTTCTTGAGTTCGTTGTAAAGTCCATCGTGGACAATCCAAAAGATGTTAAGGTAGATCGCGTCGTTGATGAAATGGGCGTTCTCCTTACTCTTCATGTTCACGCGGATGACATGG